>NZ_JAUBPW010000050.1:42265-50835 GCF_036700965.1 Microcoleus sp. Pol8_D6
CTGGTGCTGGCGCTGGCGCTGGTGCTGGTGCTGGTGCTGGCGCTGGTGCTGGTACAGGTGCTGGTGCTGGTAGGGATGCTTGTGGGGGAGTCGGCGCGGGTGCTGGTGTGGGTGCTGGTGCTGGTGCGGGCGGTGGTACAGGTGCAAATATAGGTGCGGGTGCTGGCGCTGGTGCTGGCGCTGGTGCTGGTGCCGGTGTTGGTGCTGGTGTTGGTGCGGGCGCTGGTGCTGGTGCTGGTGTTGGTGCGGGCGCTGGTGCGGGCGCTGGCGCTGGCGCTGGTGCTGGTGCTGGTGTCGGCGCTGGTGCCGGTGTTGGTACTGGTGTTGGTGCGGGCGCTGGGGCTGGCGCTGGTGCTGGCGCTGGTGCTGGCGCTGGTGCTGGTGTCGGCGCTGGTGCCGGTGTTGGTGCTGGTGTTGGTGCTGGTGTTGGTGCGGGCGCTGGTGCTGGCGCGGGTGCTGGTGTCGGCGCTGGTGTCGGCGCTGGTGTCGGCGCTGGTGTCGGCGCTGGTGCTGGTGTTGGTGTCGGCGCTGGTGCTGGTGTTGGTGTCGGCGCTGGTGTTGGTGCTGGTGTCGGCGCTGGTGTTGGTGCTGGTGTCGGCGCTGGTGTTGGTGCTGGTGTCGGCGCTGGTGCTGGTGCTGGTGAGACAGAAGAAGCCGTAATGTTAATTTGCGTCGGCTGTACTATCTGAGGGTCGGGGCTGAAATAACCTCCCTGTGTAATCACATTTTCCTTCTTTGGGCCCCCTGTGGCAATGCTGCCAGCAGTACCGTTGACTCTGTTATAGTCGGGCCCGATGCTGAAAAGAGTGTTCGAGGCTTCGCCACCGTGGCGAATGGTGATGTCTCCACCATTCGCGCTACCAGTAGTGGATGCGGAAATGCTGCAAGCTTGCGACAAGCAGTTGCTATCGTTTGTGAAAGTGCCTGTCGCTCGGAAATTACCGCCGGCTGTAATGTCAATCTCTCCTCCGCCTGTTCGGCCTTCGGTGTTGATATGGGTTACTTCGATGTCGTTGCGGGCGTTGAGGGTGACTTCGCCACCTTGTTTTTCTTGGGAGTTGGCGTCTATGAACCCTGTTTGAATGCTGCTTGAGGGTGCTGCAATACTAACGTCTCCGGCGTTGCTGTTTTTGTCGATCGACCCTGCCTTGATATTGCCTGTTTCTACTTTTCCGGTACGGCTGGTGACGGTGATGTTGCCGCCTGCGGTGGTGTCGGAATGGGAGTCGAGATCGACAGTGCGAATGTCGCCACTAGCTTGTAGGGCGATTGGGCCGCCTTGGGAACTTGTCAGGTTTCCGCTGACTGTAATGGTGTTGGCTGCTTGAATGTCGATCGCCTGAGCGTTTGCATCTTTTAGTGCCACGTCCCCCGCAGCTACTGCTCGGTTAGAGGCCGTGAGTACCACTTCACCGCTGGCATTGACGCTGATGCCTGTAGCGTTTGTTTCACCAATGCCGGTGAGCAGTTCAGGCAAGGATGCGATCGAGAATGTGGAAGCTGTTGGCGCTGTTCCTGGGCTCGTCGCTGAGGGCGGCTCGATTTCCAAACTCAGCAAATTGCCTCGCTGGCTGACGCGGACTAAATTTTTCCCGATGACTGATGCTACGGTAATTTGACCGCCTGGGGCAGAAAGGCTGCCGGTGCTGATAACTGTGCCGCCCACCAAGGTTAAGTTCTGCCCTGACTTGACTGCTAAGTCGGCTGTGCTGATAATTGCCCCTGCTTGATCTGCCCCAAAAGTAAAGGAATTGGGCGCGCCTGTCAGAGATGCGTAAGTGCTACTACCGACAGCGTTAAACGAGTTTGAACCAAATCCAATAGCAGTGGCGGTGGTTGCTGTGAAAGAAGCCGGCACGTTTAAGCTGGCACTGTTGCCAAATATGATGCCGGATGGATTCATCAGAAACAAGTTAGAATTGCCACCGGTTACTTGAATTAAGCCGTTAATAATCGAGGGGTTGCCGCCGCCTATGCCCGCTAAAATGTTGCGAATGTTGGGGTTTGATATAAAGTTTGCAATCTGATTTTCCGACAAGCCGAATTCTGTAAAGCTGTGGAAAAGATTTTGTTGATCGCTCGATAATTGTCCGCCTTCAATATCGAAGCGAGTTGGCTGCCCAGGATTTCCGTTTTGCGCTGCGGGAGTGACGGTAGTACCCGTTGCGTCCGCCGCTGGAACAATTGTTTGACCTTCGGCTTTTGCTTGCCAAAAGTAAAAATTTATTAAGACTATTTGCAGAGCAAGTGCCAGTTTGCTTATTCTTGCTTTTGATAGAAATTTCGACGTTTTTTGAATATTTTTGACGGTTTTCATAGGTTTTTAATGGGTAAAATATATAAATCACAGAAATTAGGTAAAGAAATCGGCTTTTAGAAAAAACTTGGGTTGACGGCTGTGTCACTAAATATCTGCACATCTGTGCTGTGTCTGGTCAATGTGGGTAGAAGATGGGAAATCCACCCCTCATTTTCAGAGGGGGTATTAGTGAGTTATAGCGGCTCTCAAAAAAGTGAGGTATGCCCTATGCCCTATGCCCTATGCCCTATGCCCTATGCCCTATGCCCTATGCCCTATGCCCAGTCGTACCTCATCTTTCTGAGAAAGGGTATATTCTGTGAGTTTTATTGCTAAGTAAGCTTGACCTGGTAAATGTTCACGTTCCCTTGTTAGGAAAGCGATACGCTTTATCAACCTGTTTACTCGTTCCTTAATCGCCTTCGACACTGCATAATGCTGGTGTTTACATTACGGTGTTATGACCAGATGAAAGTCGTCAGTTAAGACGCTTGACGGCAGGTTCCGATGTTGTACCGGTGCTGACGAGGAATGCCAATATCTGCATAGGTTTTTCGGAACAGTTGAAGACGCTATATTTATGAAGCAACCTGGTTGCTGACTGCAAGTGCATTTAGGAGTCAATGGGTAGAATTGGCCTCTGCTTTTGCAATTTTCTCAGCGTATCTTCTCCACATTCTAAATATAACTTGAAATGCCTAGGCTCTGTATCTTCCGCATGACATATTAATAAAAAATAACAAAAACGGCTTTCCTAGAGGCTATCCGACGCCTAGACACCCGCTTTTTTAAATATTATTGATAGTCTGAAGGAAGGATGGGGGTTCAAAAACTAGGTTTCTGCGTCCAAGACTGACCGGGAAACATCCCAAAATATTTTATACACAATAAAAAATACTATAGGCTTGCCGAAAATTAAAATTATGGAAAGAAGAAATGAGAATGAGTCAAAAGACAGAATTCAGAAGGTAGAATACCCCCTGCATGAAGTGAGAGTTAAGGGTCACGGAAAGAATTTTTGTGATCCACGATTAAAATCGGGGCTTTAAACCTCGATTCTCGATCCTGTCGCACAGAATCCCTTCTGGATTCTGGCTGCTGAATTCTTCTTCAGTAAGTCAAATTGTTAGAGTGTTCAGAAACCCGGTTTATTTAAAAAACCGGGTTTTTGGGTTTATTTGTGTGAGGTTTTTTGAAGTAAAACTCCTTAAATCCGACTCTATTTCCTTCTTGCAGTCAACTCCACTCTTGCCGATTTTGAGCTGCTGCTTTTCGGTTTTAATCGATCGCCCTGTTGGTGTTTAAGGGGGTGTGCAGGCGGATTTGTGGCAGGATTTAAGAGTTAATTGGGTGAAGTTTGGACAGTGGGCGAGGGACTGGGTGAAGCAGAGCGCGGTGAAGCAGGGCGCGGTGAAGGATTTGCAGAAGGAGTGGATGGGGTGGATTTTTTGAGACCGACAAAAGCGTCATAACGGGTGGTACGATCGCCAATGACGGCCGCTGTAACGCCGATCGACCGCGTGGCGTCTATCCACATTTTTTGGTTGGGAGGAAACTCCGGCAAAGCTAGGTTTTTCGGGTTAAACGCACTCTCGGTGTCGATGAAGAAATTGCCGTTGTGGGGTTGAAGTTGCGATCGTACTGTTTTCTGGAACAATTCGCTGCTTAAAAGCGGACTTTTCGGTGCCGGAACGATCGCATCAATCACGGGAGCTCCTACTGTCATAAACGCTACATTGTTCATCCAGCCGCGAGTTACCGTAATCCCTCCAAACGGCGATGTCCATTTAATCGCCGGTTTGCCGCCGACTTGAATTTCCTCCACTCTAAATCCTTTACTTTTCATCGTTTCATCAAGCTGTTTCAGGGATTTGTTCGCTGCGCCCTGGTTGTTTGTTTCCACCATAAACACAAATCCGGCAGCAAATTTGTCTCTGGGATTCTGGGCGGGCGCTGGTATTAATGATAGAGAAAATTCTCCCGCCATCCAGTTCATCAAGTCTTTATCTAAATCCAAGCCGGTAGTGGATTTTAAACCTGTGCGTAAAACTTGGGGATTAATTGGGGAAATCGGGTTTGCATCGGCTCCTAATACGTAGTCTTGCCACAAACGCTGCAAGTTGCCGCCGGATACCATCATTATTGTATTGTTTGGCAGGCGGTTAACCATTTTTAGAGCATTATTTTCTACTGCTATCCTTCTGGTAGAATCTGGTTTTAGCCAAGAGACTGATTTGAAGGCAATTCCTTCTACATCCAGCGTCGCTGTGGTGGCAAATCCCTGATTTTGTTGCAGTTTTTCGAGGCTTTCTGGCGAAATTTCACGGGCTGAGTTGGCGGCGGCATAGGCGGCGGCAACGGGCATATTGACGTAGATTTGACCGAAGGAGCCCGGACTTTTTATTTTGTCTATGGCGTCTGCATAGCCAGGGGTTTTTGCTAGGGAAGGTTCGCCTTTGTAGGTGTCGATTATTCTGTCTGTAGCGCTAGGATCTGTGGTGACTGCTAGATAGCTTGTGCCGAGTACCGCGACGGAGAAATTGCGATCGGGTACCCCTTGAGTTTCTGTGACTTGCACACCTTTA
Source organism: Microcoleus sp. Pol8_D6 (assembly GCF_036700965.1). NCBI lineage: Bacteria > Bacillati > Cyanobacteriota > Cyanophyceae > Oscillatoriales > Microcoleaceae > Microcoleus > Microcoleus sp. Pol8_D6. Next base: position 47,150 of record NZ_JAUBPW010000050.1, read on the forward strand.
TAATTACGCTCAACAATTTTTCCTTGGCTGAGGGGTCTGGATTTTGCTAATAATTCTTTGGCTTTGATCGGGTTGGCAATTGGCAGGATAATTGCCACTGACTGTTGAATTGGCGGAGATGGGGGCGCGTTGGGTGCCGGGGAGGGGGCTGGTATAGCTATTTTGTTGCGGAGAAAGGCTACCATTGCTGTGTTACCAACCCAGGGTTGAATGTCTTGCTGGTAGGCGTAGCCGTTGCTTGTGAGCAGGCGATCGCGCATTTCGCTTAAAAACCTCTCAAACGAAGCTTTTGACTCTGGCGTGCCAAACTCTCGCAGTTTATTCCACTGTGATTCATCGGTGGTGATGGATAGGGCCATCATCGTATCTTGCGGGACAACCGTTGCCCCCGGCGGCAAATCTTTGGCGGGCCCACGGGAGATGACGAGGTAGTAGGTGACAAAGCCTAAACCGATCAGAAGTGTGGCGGCTCCGATCGTAAACAGCAGGGAAGATTTATCTTTCTTAAACATTATTCGTAAGGTTCGGGTGCTCGCAACATGATAGATTATTTTCTTGGCTCATGTAGCAGATACATTAACAGATACATTAGCAGATACATTTAACCGGGCAAATTTAGGAAACTCGCATTTACCCATCCCGGCACAACCAGAAAAACACTTTTTTCTTGAATCAGACCGTAGGTTAGGGTCGTGGAACAAAACCTAACACAAAAAATGTAGCAACACTTTTGTGTTAGTTGGCATTAGTCCTGATTAATTGAATCAGTTTCGGGCTTTAAAGTCTTTAAAGATAGTTTGAAACGAGTACATCAGTCGATGGACATCGTTTGTGGCTGTAGGAAAAATGTTTAGTTCCCATTTTTTGCGAGCGGTAGTTAGTAGTTTTGCTACGGGTTGGGAGTAACTGTTAGAAATAAAATAGCTGCCACCTTCGTAGCGAATGTCTGAGGCTAAGCCGATAAAAGCACCAGCCATTTCTAGTTTAAGTTCTGAGGTGCTGTGTTCCGATTTTACTGCTAAAATTACCTGCGAGTGTCGAGGTTCGCGGTTGAGCAAGCGGCAGATATTCGCTTCTTTTTGGTACAAAATTAAAACGTTGCAGTTGTGCAGAACTCCGGCTCTACCTTGGACTTTTACTCCTAGGTGAACTTCCAGGGCTGGTTTGTCGGGAAATTCCACAACAGCATGAGTGTATGGATGGGCAGTTCCGTGAATTTTTCCCGCTGTTTTTCTAAAGGTTAAATATTTCGGTGTTTCGTCGTCTAAAACATTGTTGTAATAAATAGTACCGCCTTCATTAGCAACTGCTTTTAGCAAGATGGTAAAGAGGTATGTGTCAAAAATTCTGGCTTGTTCTGCCGCTGTGTTAAATTCGGCATCGATCGAGCTTTTTAATTTGCTTTTAATTTCGGAATTTATGGCGTAGTTGCTGGGCCCGGAGGGCAGTTTTTCCAGCAAGTGCTTGAGGGCGATCGCCTGTTTGTGGCGGGGGGCTGTGATGCTGGAGGTAAACTCAATTGTTTTGGCAGTTTCGGCACCTGAATTGGCAAAGGTAATTTTTGTGCCGAGGGGAGAGGTTTCTGATTCTACTTTTAAGAAATAAGCAATTTCGTCTTCCATTTCGGAAGTGTTGACCGTCGCTTGTTCGACAGCATTAATTAACAGCAAAAGTTGTTCTTTTGCGGTATAATCTTCTATCTTGAGCAGGGGTGTTTTTCTTTTGAGCGATCTCTCTTCAATTACTTTGCCTATCTCTACATTATCCGCTACTTGTTGAACTACCCAACCTAAATTAAACTCATTCAGAATTGCCGCCAGTTCCTGATAGAGTTTGGCGTACTCGATCTCATCCATAATTGCTTCTGCGCTGCACACTATTCTGATTATACAAGATAGTTTGATTTTTTGGTCAATGGCTGGTCAGCAACTGAGAAGATTGCCTGTAATGGCTGAGTATCGGAGTGTTTGAGTGTCCGATTGGGGAAAATCTTCCTCTTCCGTGAACCTCCTCCGTCACATCGGTTAAATCCTTTACAGCATAGGTTGCCGAACTTCCTGCTTCTGGAGAGAGACAATTGGGAGTAAGCTATTCTACGACATTTGTAGCGATCGAACTATGGCAACTATCAACGACAACTACCTCAAACTCAAAGCCGGCTACCTGTTTCCCGAAATTGGGCGCAGGGTGAAAGCCTATGCGGAGGCGAATCCCGAAGCGCCCATCATCCGGCTGGGGATTGGCGACGTGACTGAACCGCTACCGGAAGCTTGTCGGGAGGCGATGGTGAAGGCGGTGGAAGATATGGGCTCGCGGGATACCTTTAAAGGATACGGCCCGGAACAAGGTTATGAGTGGCTGCGGGAGAAAATTGCCGAGCACGATTTTAAGTCGCGGGGATGCGATGTTGATGCTTCGGAAATCTTTATTTCTGATGGTTCTAAGTGCGATTGCGGCAATATTCTCGATATCTTTGGCAACAATAATACGATCGCAGTTACCGATCCAGTTTATCCGGTGTATGTAGACACTAACGTGATGGCGGGACACACGGGAGATGCGAACGAAAATGGCGAATACGGCGGCTTAGTTTACCTGCCAATTACAGCGGAAAACAATTTTACTGCCCAAATTCCCACCGACAAAAAAGTCGATTTAATTTACTTGTGTTTCCCGAATAACCCGACGGGGGCAACTGCAACCAAGGAACACTTGCAAGCTTGGGTAAATTATGCTAAAGCTAACGGTTCGATTATTTTCTTCGATGCGGCTTACGAAGCGTATATTACCGATCCGAGTTTACCGCATTCTATCTACGAAATTGAAGGGGCGCGGGATTGTGCGATCGAATTTCGTTCTTTTTCCAAAAATGCTGGTTTCACGGGTACTCGCTGCGCGCTGACAGTTGTACCGAAGACTTTGACTGGAAAAGCAGCCGATGGTTCCGATGTCGAAATTTGGAAGCTGTGGAACCGCCGCCAATCTACTAAATTTAACGGAGTTTCTTACATCGTGCAGCGCGGTGCTGAGGCGGTTTATTCTGAGGCAGGCAAGGCACAAATTCAGGCATTAGTCAATTTTTACATGGAAAATGCTGCGATTATTCGCGAGAAATTGACAGCGGCGGGAATCGAGGTTTTTGGTGGCGAAAATGCACCTTATGTGTGGGTGAAAACGCCTCACGGTTTGTCGAGTTGGGATTTCTTTCAGAAGTTGCTGGAAACTTGCAATGTGGTGGGAACTCCGGGTTCTGGTTTTGGTGCGGCGGGTGAGGGTTATTTCCGCATTTCGGCGTTTAATAGTCGGGAGAATGTGGAGGAGGCGATGAGACGGATTGTGGAGAAGTTTAAGGTGTAATCTCATCTCCCGCTTAAACCGAAACGCCGCCAGCCCGCCAGGGAATGAATTTCCTGGCTAATAGCGAAAGTCCTCGCTATGAGGACTAATGAGTTCTTCAGTCCTCATAGCGAGGACTTTCGCTTTGAGACACGGGTTTCAACCCCTGGCGGACTGCCGGAATCAGCGAAAAAGCATTAATTTAATATGTTGTGGAACAGGCCGGAAACCCTGTTCTTGAAAATAGTAAAAAATGTGAGTTATCATCTAAAACTGTAGTTTAGACTAAAGAATGAGCGCAGCTAAAAGTAGCCACCTTTGAATCTCAGGCAAGCTGTTGCTCAAAAACT
>NZ_JAUBPW010000051.1:0-50674 GCF_036700965.1 Microcoleus sp. Pol8_D6
GGCTAAGTTTTAGCTATCGATTGACAAAAAGCGCTCCTAGTAATAGGGGCGCTTTTTGTTTGGGGAAAAATATTTTTCAGACAGTCATGGACGCATGGGCCCGCCGGCGAAGACACCGCAACTACAAAAATAAACAGTTCGCGATCGCACTGCTATCAAAGAAAGTGGCTTTTTTACCGAATCTACGGGCTGCAACCCATCTTTTGATAAAAAATGCGGTTTCTGGCCACCCGTGCGTCTTGGACTAATATTGATAGGTGCAACATAAATAATCCCCATGATATTTGAAACAGAGAGATTAATTTTGAAACCGATTGTGGATAGCGACATCAACACGCTCCACAGAATTTTCACTGATCCCTATGTGAGGAGATATCTGTGCGAGGGCGAAATCTGGTCGCTACAAACGGTTGAAGAAATGCTTGCCGAAAACAAAAAGCTGTTTGCTCAAAAGCAATTCGGTATGTGGTTTATCGAAACTAAGAGCGATCGAGAAACTATTGGATTTGTTGGTTTGTGGTATTTTTTTGAAGAAGCACAGCCCCAGTTAGTTTACGCACTGCTGCCGAAAGCACTTAAAAAAGGTTACGCTACTGAAGCATCAACCAAAATATTGGATTATGGTTTTGATGAACTGGGTTTTAACTATCTTGTCGCAAGTTGCGATCGCCCAAACATTGAATCGCAAAAAGTCGCAGACAGACTCGGGATGAGGCAAGTAGAAGAAAGATTTATGAATGGAAATCCGATATTATTCTTTAGAATCGATAAGTAGTAATTAGTAGTAAGGGCGCAATGCACAAATGGCTTTCGGTGGTGGGGATTGGCGAAGACGGATTATCGGGATTGAGTGCGATCGCCTCTACTCTCCTCTCTCGATCTCAAGTCGTTGTCGGTGGTGCCCGTCACCTCGCAATGCTACCAACCGACGACACTCGCGAACAATTGCTTTGGGCTTCGCCGCTACAAACAACAGTCGATCAAATCATCCGCCGCCGGGGACAGTCTGTCTGCGTGCTAGCCAGCGGCGATCCGATGTGTCACGGCATCGGCGTCACGCTGTCGCGCCACATTCCCATTTCGGAAATGACTGTGATTCCGTCGGTATCGGCTTTTAGTCTTGCTTGCGCCCGTTTGGGTTGGCCGCTGGCCCAAGTTGAGACTTTAAGTTTGACAAATCGCCCGATCGCATCGATAGCCCTTGTTTTGTCCCCCGGCGCGCGCTTGCTGGTGTTGAGCGCTGACCGACACACGCCGGGAAAGGTGGCACAATTGTTGACGCAGCGGGGGTTTGGCAGCAGTTTGATGACCGTGTTCGAGCGGATGGGAGGGAACTCGGAACGGCGGATCGAGGGGGTAGCAGCAGCCTGGAATGAATCGGATTTGGCGGATTTGAACACGATCGCGATCGCAGTTGCAGCCGATCGCGATCGTGTGATTTTCCCCCGAACTGCGGGTTTGCCGGATGCTGCATATCGCCACGACGGACAACTTACCAAGCGGGAGGTTCGAGCCGTTACTCTGTCAACGTTAGCACCGATTCCGGGTGAGTTGCTTTGGGATGTGGGGGCGGGCTGCGGCTCGATCGCGATCGAATGGATGCGGAGTCATCCTCGGTGCAGGGCGATCGCGATCGAACGCGATCCGACTCGATTGCAATACATCGCTGAAAATGCCTCGACTTTCGGCGTTCCCGAACTCCAAATTGTCGGGGGAGAAGCGCCGGAAGCCCTGACAAATTTGCCTCAACCGAATGCTATTTTCATCGGCGGCGGTGTCACTGCAGAAGGTTTGCTGGAAACTTGCTGGAATGCTTTAGGTGAAGGCGGCCGATTAGTTGTTAATGCGGTGACAGTTGAGAGCGAGTTTAAAGTTTTGCAATGGCACGATCGTTATGGTGGGGAACTCATTAGAATTGGGATTCAGCGAGTAGGGGCGATCGGCTCTTTTCAGGGTTGGAAGCCGCTTGCACCCGTAACTCAGTGGGCGGCAGTTAAAAGCTAAAGTAAAATATTCCGAGGGAGCCATCTAAAATAGAGTAATGTGCGCCAGATGCCTCAACCCTTAATAATAATCGCTTTCTCACTCCGCCTGACGCAGCCTACGAGTTGATTTGAGTATGATACTTGGCTTGAGTCCGATTAAAGTAAAATATTCAGAGGGAGCCATCTCAAATGTCAAATCTCAAATCTAAGAGCTCAAATCTCAAAGCTCATGAGAGGTTAAAAAATGAGTTTTTATTACCGACTGCCACCAGCGCTAATCGCGGCAACAATTGCGAGCGTGCAACCTGCTGAATTTGCTGTCGCGCAGTTCTCAGCACAACAAGTGGAAAAAAGTGAGAGAAATGAGTGCAATCCGTCAGGAGAAATCGATTTCAATGAAGTTATTCGCCTCAATCCTAACGATGCTGAAGCGTACAACGGTCGGGTTGCTGTCCGCTATGACCAGGGAGATAGAGAGGGTGCGATCGCCGATTACAACGAAGCTATTCGCCTCGATCCTAACGATACTGATGCTTACTAAAATTGGGTTCTTGTCCGGAACGAACAGCGAGATATACAGGGAGCAATAAATGATTTTCAGAAAGCCTCTGAGTTGTATCAGCAACAGGGAAATACCGATTCATACAGAGATGCACAAAATGCAATTAGAGAACTTCAGAAAGAGCTTGAAGTCTAAATATTTATTATAGGTACGCACCGATATATTACCAATTAGCGGGCGTACCTCATTTAACTGAGAATTTATATAAAAATAGGTTGGGTGTCCTAAAAGTTCAACCCAACCTATTAATTAAATGAGACTTAAGAGTTTAGCCTTGATTCACCACAGTCGGTTTTAAACTTTCCTGTGACTTCGATCGATCTAAACCATTTTGAACTTCCACAGATTCCTTAATCGGTTTCCGGGCTTCAATTAAACTCAAAGCTTTGTTGACACCTTCAGGTAAAATCACTACCAAACTGCCTACCGCCGCCTCATCTAAAGCCTTGTTAACGGCCGTTGTTTCGTCGAGAATCAACTCGTATTCAACGTTAGATTTGTTTGCGGTTCCTGCAGAAATCGCCTCGGCAATTCCCTGGCAAATTAACTTGGCCACAGCACCGGGTTCTCGCCCGCGCCTGTCAATATCTTCCTTGACAATAATACGATCGAACATCTCGGCCGAAAGTTTACCCAGCGTGACAAAATCTTCATCTCGTCGGTCTCCGGGGGCACCTACTACCCCGATTCGCAATCCCGGCCAATTCAGTACGAAACTGCCCAAAGCTTTGTAGCTGTGGGGGTTGTGGGCGTAGTCGAGTAAAGCGTGATAGCTGCCCAAATTAAACAAATTCATCCTTCCGGGAGTTTGACCGACGGATGCTTGGAAGGTTGACAAAGCCGATCGAATATCTTCTATTTTCACTCCTTGGGCAAAAGCTGCCAAACAAGCTGCTAAAGCATTGGCAATCATAAACGGCGCGCGCCCGCCCATCGTCAGCGGCACGTTCACAGCCTGCTCAATTCTCAGCGTCCAATCGCCTTTCAATATCGACAAATACCCATTTTCGTAAATCGCTGCCAGCCCGCCCGCAGCGGTATGTTTGGCAACCAGTTCGTTGTCCGGGTTCATGGAAAAATAGGCAATTTGAGCCTTGACACGCTGGGCCATTTGTGATACTAGCGGGTCATCTGCATTTAAAACTGCATAGCCTTTGGGCATTACCGACTCGACGAGAACGCTCTTGAGTTTGGCAAGTTGTTCCACGGTGTCGATGTCGCCAATTCCCAAGTGATCGGCTGCGACGTTCAAGACGACGCCAACATCGCACTGGTCGAAGCCGAGACCCGATCGCAAAATTCCGCCTCTAGCCGTTTCCAAGACGGCCACTTCCACCGTCGGATCAGACAAAATCAATTGAGCACTCTGCGGCCCGGTATTGTCTCCGCTTTCGACCAAATAATCACCGATGTAAGTGCCGTCGGTAGTCGTGTAACCGGTAATCTGACCGGTCTGCTTGATAATGTGGGCAAGCAGGCGAGTGGTTGTCGTTTTGCCGTTGGTTCCGGTTACCGCTAAAATCGGCACCCGGCTGGGTTGAGGCGAGGGGAAAAGCATATCGAAGACGGCGCCGGCGACGTTGCGGGGCAAACCTTGACTTGGGGCGACGTGCATTCTGAAACCCGGTGCTGCGTTGACTTCGACGATGACGCCGTTGACATCGCGCAGGGGTTGGGAAATGTCGGGAGTTACTACGTCAATGCCGGCGATGTCCAAACCGATAATTTTGGCGACTCTGGAAAACAGCCAGACGTTTTCTGGGTGGATTTCGTCGGTGCGATCGACTGCAATTCCACCGGTACTCAAGTTTGCTGTCGCCCGCAAAAATACTCTTTCGCCGGCGGGCACTACGGAGTCCATCGCGTATCCTTGTTTTTGCAGCAAATCCAGGGACAATTTGTCGATAGTGATCCGGGTGAGCACGTTGTCATGTCCGTCTCCTCGCTGCGGGTCGCGGTTTACTTCTTCAATAAGCTGTTCTACTGTAGACTTGCCGTTACCCACGACGTTAGCCGGGACTCGTTCTGCAACTGCTATGACTTGCCCGTTGACTACCAATACTCTGTGGTCGCGGCCGACGTAATAGCGCTCGACTATCACGCTTTTTGTTTTTGATGCCGCGCTGGCTAAGTCGTAGGCTTCTTCTGCTGCTTCCCAGGAATTGATGTCGATCGTAATGCCACGGCCGTGGTTGCCGTCTAGGGGTTTGAGGACGATCGGATAACCGCCGACATCTTCGATCGCCCCGCGCAATTCGTCCAAATAATGAATCACCGTTCCTCTGGGAACCGGTACGCCGGCGCTGGCGAGGATATTTTTGGTACCTTCCTTGTCACAGGCAAGTTCTACTCCCAAAACTCCCGTGCGGTTGCTCAGAGTTGCCTGAATCCGCTTTTGGTGAACCCCATAGCCGAGTTGAATCATAAACCGGGCGCTCAAAGGTATCCAAGGAATGCCGCGCGCTTCTGCTTCCTTAATTAGTGTTTCCGTGCTCGGCCCTAGGGCTGCCGACGCAGCAAACTCTCTCAGGTCTCTCAAATCTTGGACTAATTCTGCTGCTGGATAAGTGCCTGTCTCGGCAATGCTTTGGCACATCCGCACCCCCGCCCGGGCTGCATAGCGACCTGCTTGTTCGTGTTGATACTCGATTACTACTTGGTAAATGCCTGGGGTCGCAGTCTCGCGGGTGCGACCGAACCCGACCGGCATTCCTGCCATTTCCTGAAGTTCTAGGGCGACGTGTTCGATGACGTGTCCCATCATTGTCCCTTCTCTGACCCGTTGCAGGAATCCTCCTTGATGGCCTGGAGAACAGTGATGGTCGTTCAAACTCGGAAGTGCGGCGATCAACCCTTCGTAGAAGCCAGGAATTTCCGCTGTGGTTTTATCTGCCCACTCCTCTAAATCCAGACGCATCAGGACGAGTTTCTGGCGTCGGATGCTCCAGTAGTTGGGGCCGCGTAAGGTCTGGATTTTAAGTATTTTCATGGCAGTTAGAGGGGTATGGGGCGCGAAATCTTATAGATAATTGGAGCATTTATTCAATTTCGATCTAGATTGCTCGATCGACTGTTCGCTGCGAACAGTTTGGGAGTGAATTTCCAGTTATGGGCTACCCAATTGAAAATTCATGCCCCTGCGATCGGCTAAAAACAAGTACAGGCTAATGGCTAGCCAAAACTCAAAGCCCGAAGCTAGAATTTTCTGTGGTTCGGCCGGGGGTCAGACCGTGGCTGCTTCGGAATCTATTCTATTTTTGTATCCATGATTCGGCCGGAATGCCGCCTAATTTCTGCCGAATCAATGACAAGAGATGTTCTACGTTAGTTGGCTGTGCGGCATTCGGGGGGCCAGCCAGACTCGGAACAGGCTCCTGATGGCATTGGTTTGCCGAGGGGCATATTGTAGCAATCTCCGTGACATAGAACGTGCAAGCGCATATTGAACAGACTTAAGGGTTCTGTCGCTCCTACCATAGACTCATTGGTATAAAAATTTTCCCTAGAATCAACAATAGTCACAGTGCCTTTACCGAGAATTTTCATAGTATCGTCTCCCTCAAACAAGGCGCAGGTGTCTTCGTCAATACCAATAGCGATGCGATCGGGATGGCAAGCCACAGCCGACAGCAAGCGAGCCATGCGGTTGCGGTTGTGAAAATGCTGATCTACGATGATCTCAGGAATAATGTTAAGTCCGTTTGCCATGTCTACTAAAGAGCGGTTCGGTGACGCGCCACTCCCACCGCCTGCAATCATGTGATATCCCATCACCGCAGCACCTGCGCTGGTGCCAGCGAGGGTAATCTTGCCTTCGAGAGTTTCTTTGCGAATTTTCTCCATCAGCGGGGTGTCCGCCAGCAGTCCACAAAGCCGCAGTTGGTCGCCGCCTGTGATGAATACGCCCGTACAGTCTTCTAAGTAATCTTTCCAGACGGGGTTTTCGCCTTGTTCGCGTTCGCGGATGTCCACTACTTTGACGGCGCCAACGCCCATTTCGTCAAATATTGTACGGTAGCGGTTGCTAATTCCTTCGGGATCTCGCGAAGCGCAGGGAACGATCGCCAGCCGAGCGTTTGCACCCCCAGCACGGCAAAAAAAGGTGTTCAGAATCTCTCGCCCGTGAACTTTGTCTTCGGCTCCCCCGATGACCATAATCGAGGTTTTTGTGCGCTGGGGAATATTGTGTTCAAGGGCTTGAGATGTCAACTGCTGCATGGTGTGTCTTCCTCTGTTGGATGTGAAATTCAATTTTGCCGTGGCTGTGCGTAGAATAGGGCTTTTTAAGAATAAATATTTGTTGGTGCGAGGGAGGTGCGATCGCCGATCGTGCGATCCCGCAGTTGTTTGGCGGTGAGTTTACTTGCAGTCGCTGTCATGAAAAACTGATTATTGTTGTACAAAACGGGCCCGCCGACAAAGGAAGAGAATTTAACTTGCAAAAATTTTCAGAAATTATAAGAAATTATAAAGAATAAAGCAATTACTGAAAACTGAACTCCCTCTAAAGGTCAAACTAGAGGTGATGTATCAATGAAATTCCAATAATTGTGCGATTTGACGTTGTTACCCTATTTCCAGAATTTTTCCGGGCTCCCCTAGAGTCGGGACTGATGGGCAAAGCCTTAGCTAAAAAGATTGCTGAGGTGAATTTTGTCAATCCCCGCGATTTTACCACAGACAAACACCAGCGAGTCGATGATGAGCCTTACGGGGGCGGAGTGGGGATGCTGATGAAACCGGAACCGATTTTTGCTGCGGTGGAGTCGCTGCCGGTTTTGCCACGGCGAGAGGTGATTTTGCTGACTCCCCAGGGGGAACCGATGCAGCAGGCGATGTTTCGGGAGTTGGCGGCCGATCGCGATCAGTTGGTGTTGATTTGCGGTCATTATGAGGGTGTGGATGATCGAGTCCTGAATTTGGTGACTCGCGAGGTGTCTTTGGGGGATTTTGTGCTCACGGGGGGCGAAATTCCGGCTTTGGCTTTGATTAATGGGGTTTTGCGATTGCTGCGGGGAACTGTGGCCAAGGAAGATTCCCTAAAGTTTGAGAGTTTTGAGGACGGACTTTTGGATTATCCGCAGTACACTCGACCAGCAGATTTTCGGGGATTGAAGGTGCCCGATGTTTTGCTGTCTGGTAATCACGCAGAAATTGCTCGCTGGCGCAGGGAACAGCAAATTGAAAGAACTCGATCGCGCCGGCTGGATTTGTACGATCGGTGGTTGCAGGAGAGGGAAGAATAGGAGAAAGGGCGATCGCACGAGTGGTCAAAAACCGGGTTTTTTGCGGTAATACTTCGTTGTAGTCCACAGATTCGGTAAAAAACCCGGTTTCTTTGGTCTTGATGCGTAAATCCCGTATATTTAAGAGCCTAATAAATTTTGGATTCGCGTTTGTAAGTCTTTGAGTTCAGGAGAGCGATCGAGAAGTCCGCGAGAATTTTCTAGCGTTTCCAGCATTAACTGTTCTCTCCCCCCTCCAACAGCTTTAGAATTGCCATAACTGCTAAGGAAAGCAGCCAAAAAAAATCTTTAACACTCGGATCGGTATTAAAAGATAAATTCACTTATCTCCCTGAAAATATGGAATAATTGTCCTCTACTATACTTCCCAAACCTCAATTTTACATGAACATCCGCATCGGCAACGGCTACGACATTCACTGCTTAGTTCCTGAACGCCCCCTCATCCTTGGCGGCGTCCACATTCCCCACGAATTAGGCTTATTAGGACACAGCGACGCCGACGTACTTACCCACGCTATCATGGACGCTATGCTCGGAGCTCTCAGCTTAGGAGATATCGGTCTTTATTTCCCGCCAACTGACCCGAAATGGAAAGGTGCTGATAGTCTCGTACTCCTGGCACAAGTGAATCACTTAATATTAGATAAAGGCTGGGAAATCGGCAATATTGATTCGGTGGTGGTGGCGGAACGTCCCAAGCTGAAACCGCATATTGAGCAAATGCGCGATCGGCTTGCTACTGTCCTACAATTAAATCCCGACCAAATCGGCATCAAAGCTACTACCAACGAAAAGTTAGGGCCGGTGGGAAGAGAAGAAGGAATCGTGGCTTACGCTGTAGTTTTGGTAAGCAAAAAATAAAACTTGGGTTTGATAGTAGAAGTTGAATTTACTTAAACTTCTACCCTAAAAAGGCTGAAAACATGGAAACTGAAACCTTGGAAGTAGAATTACCCATAGACGCGGATATTATCGCGTTGGATAAGGACGATCGCATAGTCGCGCTAATCGAGGTCAAAATTATTCAAGCTAAAGAAAAGGCAGCAAAGCAGAGGATTGCTGATTACATGATATCGTGGATGAAAGCTGCGTTAGCGAAGATGTCCGAACAACGCACAGTCATTCCCTATGCTATGTTTGTTGACACCGAACAAATTCTAATTTTCAAATGGAACGGAGAAAATTTATCTAAGCCTGTTTGCTCTCTAAACACTGGTAAGATACTTCATGATTATGAGCCTGAATTTGGTGAAAAATGGATATCTGAGCGTTACTTAGAGAGTCTAATTGAATCGTGGCTGCGAGACTTAGGATATAACGGGAAATCTGAGATGTTGCCAGCATCAGAACAAATAGCAAGAATTGGCTTGTTACAAAGGCTAGCTGGTGGAACAACAAAATCAGGATTACAACTTGGTAATTTTGTATATAGAGACAAACTTTTTGATGAGTATTGCCACAGGGCGTGACCCTCAAGCAAGTACGTTGCTGAGGCAAATGCCAGAATCTGTACAGTTGACAATACCCAGTATTTGCTACATGGAATCTTTATCTGCTTTAGAGGACGAAGTGAAGCGACACAACTCTTTCAAGCAGCAACTTGAAAATCAAATCAGCGAGGCTAACCGAGATTTGACTTCGCAGCACGCCCCGTCTCTATGTTTAAAATTAGGTCAGTCTAAAATAGACTATGAAAGACGACGAAATGATATAGAATTCCGTCTGCGCGAATCTATTGAGCAGTTGTCTTAAAATGCTGAGATGATTGATTTAACAGCTAATATTATTCAAAAAAGCTTGAATGCAACTATCATCGGAAAAGACCCAACAGACAATTTGATTTTACACTGTATCCTCAGTCATGCCCGCTTGCGCCCCACAGAAACCAAAGTATTTCTAAGTGGCAACGTCAAAGAATTTGGCAAACTACCGGAAGTTCAAGATGCTTTGCGGGAAGTAGGGATAACTAAGTATTTTTCACGCACTGAAGACTTTCTCGGTTGGTTACAATCTCAGTCATAGTTGCACGCAGGTGGTAAACTAAAAAATTATGAAAATTTCTATGATGCTACATTCAAGACTGCGCTGGCTGGCGATTGTACTGGCAGCAATTGCAGCGATCGCTCTCTCAGCTTGTACTCCAGCCCGATCGAACTTAGTAAACAGACTCATCGTTCCCACCCCCAGCGGCCCGGCCACCTTTAACTACCCGCTAAATCAATCTGCATACAGCGTTTTTGGCTATATGTACGAGGGACTGATCAACGAAAACGGCTTGACCTCTGAGTTAGAACCCGGTTTAGCTGAGTCGTGGGAAGTTTCTAAAGATGGCAAAAAGATTGTCTTCACCCTGCGAGAGGGGTTGAAATGGTCGGACGGCGAACCGATGACTACTGATGACATTATCTTTAGCTATGAAAAGATTTATTTCAATGACAAAATTCCTAGCGGTTTGAAAGATATTCTGAGGGTTGGCATCAGCGGCCAATTTCCAAAAGTCAAAAAACTCGACAGTCGCCGCGTAGAATTTTCCGTTGCAGAACCCTTTGCTCCTTTTATTAGATATGCTGGGGGAATCCCAATTTTACCAGCTCATATTTTACAGGAAGCTGTCGAAAATACAGATGCAGACGGCAAGCCTCAATTCTTGACTACTTGGGGTACGGATACTGACCCTAAAAAAATTGTGGGGAATGGTCAATACCGAATGCTGAGCTATACTCCCAATCAGCGCGTTGTTTTGGAAAGAAATCCATATTATTGGCGCAAAGATGCTGAGGGAAATCCTCAACCTTACATCCAGCAAATTGTTTGGCAAATTATCGAAAATACTGACAATCAACTGCTGAATTTTAGATCGGGCGACTTGGATACTCTGAACGTGGAGCCGGAAGTGTTTCCGCTGCTGAAACGGGAGGAAAAACGCGGCAAATATACGGTCTTCAACGGCGGCCCGGATACTGGCAGCGTCTTTGTGTGTTTCAATCTGAATAAGGGGCGCAATGCTCAAAATCAGCCGTTTGTAGACCCAATTAAGTCTCGGTGGTTTGCGAGTAAGGAATTTAGGCAGGCGATCGCCTATGGCATCAACCGCGAGGCGATGACTAACAATATCTATCGCGGACTTGGCGCGCCGCTGCATTCCCCAATTCCGGCGCAAAGCCCGTTCTATCTGTCCCCAGAACAGGGATTGAAAACTTACAGTTACAATCTGGAAAAAGCCAAAGAGTTGCTGTTAAGTGCTGGCTTCAAGTACAATTCTAACGGCGAATTGTTGGATGCTGAAAGCAACAAGGTACGATTTACTTTGTTGATGGCGGCCGGTAAAAAAGTTCGGGAACAAATGGGAACGCAAATTAAGCAAGACTTGGGCAAACTGGGGATGCAAATTGATACGCAGTTCCTGAGTTTTAACACTTATGTGGAAAAGCTGCGATTGACGCGGAATTGGGATACTTACCTCGGTGGTTTTACGGGAGGTACTGAACCGCACAGCGGCTACAATATTTGGTCAGTCAATGGAACTTTGCACAGTTTCAACCAGGGCCCACAATCCGGAGAACCCCCGATTAAAGGTTGGGAAGTGTACGACTGGGAGCAGAAAATCGATGACCTTTATGTGAAAGCTTCCCAGGAGCTTGATGAGGCGAAGCGCAAGGAGCTTTATGCAGAAACGCAGCGGATCATAGCGGAACAACTGCCTTTCATTTATATGGTGAATCCGCTGACTTTTGAGGCGGTGCGCGATCGCGTTTCGGGAATTCGCTACAGTGCTCTCGGTGGCGCTTTCTGGAATTTGTACGAGTTGAAAATAGCAGAATAGTCAGCAGTCATTAGTCATTAATTAATGGAACCTAAAATTTTACAGAAGTTACTCGAATCTGTCGCTGCCGGCGATATTAGCCCGATCGCAGCTTTGGATAAATTAAAGCATTTTGACTTTGAACAAGTCGGCGATTTTGCCAAAATTGACCATCACCGCACTCTAAGAACCGGTTTTCCTGAAGTAATCTGGGGCCCGGGGAAAACGCCAGACCAAATTGTTGAAATTATCGAGGCGATGCGCGGGCGAAATTCTGCGGTGATGGCGACGCGAATCGAACCGGAAGTTTTCGAGCAATTGCAACAAAAAATACCCGATTTGTGCTACTACCAAAAGGCTCGAATTTGTGCAATTTCTGCTAATTCCCCAACTCCGCAGCATCCGGGTACTGTGACTATTATCAGTGCGGGAACGGCGGATTTGCCTGTAGCGGAAGAGGCGGCAGTTACTGGGGAACTTTGCGGTTTTCAGGTGCGACGTTTGTGGGATGTCGGAGTTGCCGGCATTCACCGCTTGTTGAGTAACCGGCACGTGATTGCTGATGCTGATGTGTTGATTGCGGTTGCGGGTATGGAAGGTGCTTTGGCGAGTGTGGTTGCGGGTTTGGCAGATTGTCCGGTGATTGCTGTGCCGACGAGTGTAGGTTACGGCGCGAGTTTTGGCGGGATTGCTCCTCTTTTAACTATGCTCAATTCTTGTGCGGCTGGTGTGGGTGTGGTGAATATTGATAATGGATTTGGGGCGGCGATTTTGGCTTGTCAAATTCTCAGAAGTGCTGGCAGAGTGGGAAGAAGAGGAGATGGGGAAAATCTGATAGAGGGGGAATAGTTAGAAACCCCCTCTATCAGATAAGACTAAGGCCAACTGTCACAGGACGATCGATTTTTAGGGTGCCTCTTGCACCATTCTCAAGAACAGGCAAGATGCCTGTTCCACAAAGAGTGAGTTTTCTTGTGGGGTGGGCATCCTGCCCGCCCGTAAAAAACCTAATTGAAAATTGTGCAACATCTCAAGTGCCTCAGACTCCGTTATTGAAAGATTATTGAAGATTTCCGGCAGTAGAGCACATTAACTATATATGCCCGTGGCGTCCAGGACGGCCAGACTCGGCGGTTGAAACCCGGTCTCAACTCGTCTCTCGTTCCAGCAGAGGAGGACTAAAAAATACAGGAGGTATTATTCAAGCCGGATTTGATATTACTTGCTGCCCAGCCAAATCGGATAAGCAGAAGAATCCTCAGCTTTTAACTTTTGCGCCTGATAACTCTTGCTAGTCCAAGTAGCTACTGTTTGCAGGCTTTCTGTCAAACAACTTTCGCTACCAAACGCTTCAAATCCCAAACTCCACCACGCGCTGCCATTAATGTTCAACTGAGTAAGTTCCACGGTGCAACCTTGGGGAATTGGGGCTTCCACAGGCACAGACATCAGGGAACCAGGGGTCGATACTTGATAAAGACGCTGCGCTCGCTTTTTCTTGACTGCCACCCACTTTCCTGTCGCCAAAATATCCGCCGGTATCGGCGCCATCGTGTCCGCACAAACCCACTTCAGCCACTTTTCGGCTTTGCCTTCCCAGCGGTTGCCGAACTGCATCGTCCCCAACTCTCCCTGACGCCACTTTACCTCCAAGGTTTTCCCCCGCAGCTTCACTCCCAAGTAGTCGCAGCTTGGTACTAGCAAATATATGTCTTCCCGCTCTTCAGGAGGCGAAAGATACCCGCCGAGACTCTCGCTTCCAAACCATTGATTGATTGATTTTGGCAGTGCACCGCTATAAAACCACCGCATTTCCAGACTGGCCCGCATAAATTTTTCCTCCGTTCCACAATTTTCGTCAAACCCAGACTGGATTTGCCATACACCATCGACTTTTGTGCCTCTCCACTCTATCCTCCCCCCTCCGGGGCCCAGAGTCTACCCACAGTCATACCATTTTAGATTTTAGATTTTAGATTTTAGATTGGGGAAAGACTGACTATATAAAGGTTTAGAGCTTGCCTACAGTTGCGTTTTTTTTATTTACTGGTGTCAGAGCGAGGTCTTTAAAAAAATTTCTCACAATCCTTTACATATCTTCACAAGTCTGTTACATTTATTTACAGTACACTAAAAACCATTTAGGAAAAAAAAGATGAGTAACAGAGGCTTAATGCTGGACGACCAAGGCAAAATGAACAATTTTGCGATCGAGCCGACAGTATACATCGATGACGAACCCCGCACCGGCTTTACCCCCTACGCAGAACGCTTAAACGGCCGCCTTGCCATGATTGGCTTTGTTTCTCTCTTGGCTTTAGAAGTTTCGACCAAGCACGGGCTGATTAGCTGGCTGACTCAGCTTTAATGACTTTGTTAACAATTAAACTATATGGCTATGGATCGCGGGCGGTACACAAACAGCGATCCATAGCTTAACTATTTTGAGGGGCAAGGTTTGGTGAGACAATTAAAATTAAATATTTTTGTTTTACCCTACCCGTAAAAAGAATGCTCAAACGAATTGCGGCAATACTTCTGGTGGTTCTAAGCCTCACCTTGACCGGTTGTGTGTCTAAAGTCACCGGACTCAAAAGCTACGTTGATACTGGCGACGGCTATCAATTTCTCTATCCTAACGGCTGGCTGCCGATCGCGGTTTCTAACGGGCCCGATGTGGTGTTCCGCGATTTGATTCAGCAAACCGAGAACGTCAGCGTGGTAATCAGTCCAGTCGCCAAGGACAAAACTCTGGCGGATTTGGGAACACCGACGGATGTGGGATACAAGCTCAGCAAAAGTGCGATCGCCCCGATTGATTCCGGCCGCGAAGCTGAATTAGTCAATGCAGAAGCTCGTGAATCGCGATCGAAAAACTATTACATTTTAGAATATGCCGTTAAGTTGCCAAACCAAGAACGCCACAACTTAGCGAGTGTAGCCGTCAGCCGTGGCAAACTTTTTACGCTTAACGTTTCCACTACCGAAGAACGCTGGCCCAAGGTAAAAGAAGCTTTTGAGAAAGTCGTTAAATCTTTCTCTGTTTATTAGGGAATTGGGTATTGGGCATTGGGCATTGGGCATTGTTGACTGTTGACTGTTGACTGTTGACTGTTCGCTGGAAACCCCACCACAGTTAACTGACAACTGTCAACTGTCAACTGTCAACTGTCAACTGAACTTCTTAAATGATGAAAATTCCAACTTTTGTATTAGCTTCAGCTTCTCCAGCGCGCCGCCGCCTGCTAGAAAATGCCGGAATTCAAGCTGTGATTTGCCCCAGCGACTTTGATGAAGGGCAAATACAAATGAAAGATGCCACTAATTTAGTGCAGGTTTTAGCAGAGGGAAAAGCTGAGGCTGTAGCTAAGTTTTTACTGGCTAATTCTCACCCCCAAATCTCCAATCCCAAAGCGTGTTTGGTGTTGGGATGTGATTCAATTTTGGTCATAGATGGCGAAATTCACGGCAAACCCAAGGATGGGGAAGAAGCAATCTCGCGCTGGCAGAAAATGCGCGGTAAGGTGGGCGAACTCTATACGGGTCATGCTTTAATTGATACTAGATTCGATGACTTTGGTGAGGCTAGGTCGCGATCGATCATTCGCTATCAAGTTACAAAAGTTCATTTTGCGGAAGTTACCTCGCGCCAAATAGCGGCTTACGTCGCTACCGGAGAGCCACTCGCCTGTGCAGGCTGTTTTGCACTCGAAGGTAAAGGCGGTTTGTTTGTAGAACAAATCGAAGGATGCCACACAAATGTGATTGGTTTGAGCTTACCTCTGCTGCGGCAAATGCTCACCGAAATGGGATATGATGTGGCGGATTTCTGGCAATCTTAAA
The DNA here is from genome assembly GCF_036700965.1 of Microcoleus sp. Pol8_D6. Lineage (NCBI taxonomy): Bacteria > Bacillati > Cyanobacteriota > Cyanophyceae > Oscillatoriales > Microcoleaceae > Microcoleus > Microcoleus sp. Pol8_D6. Next base: position 15,442 of record NZ_JAUBPW010000051.1, read on the forward strand.
TATTGTTAAATTCATGTCAGGAATCCGGAGGCAGAGCCTCGCTTATATTCGTTCCCAGGCAGAGCCTAGGAACGAGGATTGATAGCCTTGGTGTTGTGGAATCGGCGTCCCGCCCGTCCGTGTTCTGCTTCTTAGGATCGCGAATTAAATAACTTACAATTTTAATTTTTATTGTGGGATGGGCGTCCCGCCCGTCTTTTTTGGACGGGCGGGACGCCCATCCCACAAACTTCTGGAAGTTATTTAATTCTCATTCCTTAGCAGCAATATGTACCGATTTGAATTAACCTAGAGCGTCGCCTCCGATACAGAGATAAACTGAATTTGATCCGGCGAAACATCCTTCACCAAACCCAAGATATTGCCACTGCTAGCTTCCCGAATCACCGTCGCCTTAGTATTTAAAATTCTAAAATCAGCCGTTCGAGGAATTCCCGGAGGAAAAGGCCCGCTGCTTTCATAATCTCTGGCATCACCAATTGTTAAAAACCTTTCGCTCACAACAATATCATTTCGCGTCAATCCACCCGCTAATCCAATTACATCACCTTCAGCCGGATTGTAATCGAGAATAAAATCGGCAGACACTTCATCTACATCAAAATTGCCACTCGGAGGCGGTTGAAGCGAACCAATTTCCCCCGAAGTTGCTCCCACTTCTGTGCGGAGAATAAACAAATCTGCGCCTTCACTTCCCCACAGTCTATCAATTCCAGCATCACCGATTAGAGTATCGTTTCCACTCTCTCCTACTACAGCATCATTCTCTTTACCGCCGCGAATAAAGTCATCTGCCGTGCCTCCATAAACGTAGTCATTACCTTGATCTCCGCTGACAAAATCGCTGCCACATTCTCCATAAAGAATGTCAAAATCTTGGCCACCACGAATAGTATCGCTGCCGCAACCTCCGATTAAAGTATCTGTGCCGCTGTTACCGTTCATCAGTTCCGCACCACCGGAACCTCTGACAAAATCGTTACCATCTAAAGCCCGTAAACCTCCGGGAGTATTCCGCAGAATTCCGTTTGCTAATTGAAATGCGTCGTCATTAGGAGTTAAGTCGAAAAAGTTGGGGTCGCTGCCAGGATTTGGCAATGGCCCTGTGAGTAATTTGATGTTTGGGGGATCAGCAATAATTGGGTCTGAATTTTCAGCTAATGCTCTAATTTCTCCGAGATTTGTTTCTAACATCCTAAGTTTCTCTTTTTTTGATTGACTTTGTTGACATTCTGATTTTAACAAAGATTCCAATTAAGAAATCTGCGGGAATCTGGGGTTAAAACAATCAAATTATTGTCCAAATTGCCGTAGATCCTTATTCAATAAGCGTAGTTTATTGACACCAGGTTGCTCGTCCAAATCCGCAAATATTTTGAACTGTGTACCAATAATTCTGGGGATCGCGTAATCTATTACCCGTCAGCAGTCAGCGTGGGAAAACCCAGAGACTGCTAATTGTCATGAAACCTTGAGTTAAGTCAGGAATAATTAATATGCTAGACACTGCGATCGAATCTATTCAAGCCAGAGAGATCCTCGACTCCCGTGGGCGCCCCACCATTGAAGCTGAAGTTTACCTAGCCAACGGTGTTGTAGGGATCGCCCAAGTCCCCAGCGGTGCGTCTACAGGCTCTTTTGAAGCCCACGAACTCCGCGATGATGACAAAACCCGTTACGGCGGCAAAGGAGTCCTAAAAGCCGTTGCTAACGTCGAACACAAAATTGCCCCCGCTTTGGCCAATATAGATGCGATCGACCAAGCGCTGGTAGACAAAACCATGATTGACTTAGACGGTTCCCCCAACAAATCCCACCTCGGCGCAAATGCCATTCTCGGAGTCTCCTTAGCCACAGCAAAGGCTGCCGCCGAGACTTTAGGACTCCCCCTTTACCGCTACTTGGGCGGGCCCTTGGCGAACGTTTTGCCCGTACCACTGATGAACGTGATCAACGGGGGATCTCACGCTAACAATAATGTGGACATTCAAGAATTTATGATTGTCCCTGTGGGTGCGCCTTCTTTTAAAGAAGCTTTACGCTGGGGTGCAGAGGTATTTGAATCCTTGAGTAAAGTCTTAAAAGCTGAGGGTTTGCTGACTGGTGTGGGTGATGAAGGCGGTTTTGCGCCTAATCTTAAATCTAATCAAGCAGCTTTGGATTTATTGATTGCAGCTATTGAAAAAGCTGGCTACAAACCGGGTGAACAAGTTGCTTTGGCTTTGGATGTTGCTGCCAGCGAATTTTACAAAGATGGGCAGTACACTTACGACGGTGTGGCTCATTCGCCGGCAGAATTAATAGATTATTTGGATGGTTTGGCCGGAAAATATCCGATTGTTTCTATTGAAGATGGTTTGCACGAAGACGATTGGGACAGTTGGGTAGCGCTGACTGAGAAAATGGGCAGCAAAGTTCAATTGGTTGGTGACGATTTGTTTGTTACTAATCGCACGCGGCTGCAAAAAGGAATTGATTTGAAAGCTAGCAATTCGATTTTGATTAAGCTAAATCAAATTGGTTCTTTGACAGAGACTTTGGATACGATCGACCTCGGCAAACGGAACAGCTATCGAGCCGTCATCAGCCACCGTTCCGGTGAAACTGAAGATACCACAATTGCCGATTTAGCGGTAGCGACTCGCGCCGGTCAAATCAAGACTGGTTCTTTGTGTCGCAGCGAACGAGTTGCCAAATACAACCGTTTATTGCGGATTGAGGATCAATTGGGCGATCGGGCAATTTATGCTGGGTCGATCGGTTACGGGCCTAAATAACACTTGGTAATCGGTAATTGGGCATGGGTAATTGGTAATCGGTAATTGGGAATGGGTAATTGGTAATCGATAATCGGTTAGTTTTTAATTTTTATCACCAATGGCCAATGCCCAATGCCCAATGCCCAATTACCAATTACCAATTAAGGATAGAAAGCCAACTGTGGTAAACCCAAAGTTTCTTCCCAACCCATCATTAAGTTCATGCACTGGATGCCTTGGCCGGCTTGTCCCTTAATTAAATTGTCGATCGCCGATAGCACAATCACCCTGTCAGTACGCGGATCGACTTCCACGCCGATGTAACAAAGATTTGTGCCACAAGCCCATTTTGTTTGCGGATAAACTCCAGCCGGTAACACTTTTACCCAAGGAGAATTGCGGTAAAAAGCGCTGAAAATTGTGATTAAATCTTCCCGCACCAAACCCGGATCGCGCAAAGTTGCGTACACAGTCGCCAGAATTCCCCGCACCATCGGAATGAGGTGGGGAGTAAACTGAACTTTAATATCGTGTCCCGCTAAATCGCTGCAAATTTGCTCGATTTCTGGCGTGTGGCGGTGGCGGCCAACGCCGTAAGCGCCCAGAGAACCCTCTGCTTCAGCCAACAAGAGATTAACTTCGGCTTTGCGGCCCCCTCCCGAAGCACCGGATTTGGCGTCGATGATAGCTGTTTCTGGGACAATGAGGCCTTGTTTGAGCAAAGGTGCCAGGGCTAATAAACTAGCAGTGACGTAGCAGCCGGCACAGCCTACTAACTGAGCGTTTTTAATGCGATCGCGGTACAATTCTGGCAAACCGTAAACAGCCGTTGCAGCCAGTTCAGAGTCCGATCGCTCGCCACCGTACCAAGCTTTGTAAGTGTCCAGATTTTCAAATCTGTAATCAGCCGACAAATCCAAGACTTTGCAGCCTTTTTCTATCAGCGTCGGTGCCATTTTGCAAGCTAAACCGTTCGGCAGCGACAGAAACACAACTTCGCATTTTGCCGCTATTTTGTCTAGGTCGATCGCCTCGACTGTCAAATCAATGCAGTTAGTCAGATGCGGGTAAAGGCTGGAATAAGGTTTTCCTGCACTGCTATCCCCGCCCAAATAAACTACTTCAGCCGCCGGGTGGTCCGCCAGCAGTCGCACAAGTTGCACGCCGCCGTAACCTGAAGCGCCGATAATTCCTACAGGCACACGTCCAACATCTCCCATTTTCCTTTATCCCCTCAGCCGTTGAAGTCAAAAACGCTTGAACTTTTGCTGCATTGTAGTACCAAACGTCAACTTTGGTGGCAAAGAATTGTGTTGTTTTGTTTTGGAGGTGCATTTTTTTTGATTTTCGGCTGTTTGATACCGCCCAAAACCCATACAAAGCCCTGGAACTCCCAAAGTTTTAGACCAAAGTTCCATCTTCCAGATTCCAAGCTGCAAGTAAATCTAAAATCTAAAATCTAAAATCTAAAATCGACTGACCGATCGCCAAAACCCTACAATTAACAAACTGATGTGCGATCGTGCTATAAAAAAACTTACCTTAACCCATCCACAAACCGGAGATTAACATTTTTCCCTCTTGCCTCTTGCCTCTTGCTTCCTGTATCCTGCCTCTTCCCTCTTCCCTCTTCCCTCTTCCTTCTTCCTACCTATGGGCATAGTCGTAGAAAACGTATCAAAACAGTTTGGCAGTTTCCAAGCACTCGATCGAGTCAGCTTAGAAATTGAATCGGGTTCCCTAGTCGCATTGCTGGGCCCGTCTGGTTCCGGCAAGTCTACACTGCTGCGGCTGATTGCCGGTTTAGAAATGCCCGACTCCGGCAAAATCTGGCTAACAGGCCAAGATGCGACCAATACTAGCGTCCAAGACCGCAAAATTGGGTTCGTATTTCAGCACTACGCGCTATTCAAGCACATGACAGTGCGAAAAAACATCGCTTTCGGGCTGCAAATTCAGAAAACACCGCCCGCGAAAGTCAAATCGCGGGTAGAAGAATTGTTGAATTTAGTGCAATTGGCAGGATTGGGCGATAGATACCCGTCGCAACTTTCAGGAGGCCAGCGACAGCGGGTGGCCCTCGCCAGAGCCCTGGCTGTGGAACCGAAAGTGTTACTGCTAGACGAACCTTTTGGAGCTCTTGATGCCAAAGTTCGCAAAGACTTGCGTGCTTGGTTGCGGCGACTGCACGACGAAGTTCACGTTACCACAGTCTTTGTGACGCACGATCAAGAAGAAGCGATGGAAGTTGCCGATCACATCACAGTAATGAATAAAGGTAAAATCGAACAAGTAGGAACACCCGCAGAAATTTACGACCATCCAGCGAGTGCTTTCGTCATGAGTTTTATCGGCCCCGTCAATGTATTGCCCAGCAGTTCGAGGATGTTTCAAGACAACGGCTTTGACTCAGCCAACCCGGAGATTTTTTTGCGCCCTCACGACGTAGTAATTGAAACTACAGAAAATAGTGCAACAGTGCCTGCAAGAATCAGTCGCTTGATTCATTTGGGATGGGAAATTCAGGTAGAATTGACCTTAGATGACGGTCAAGTAGTAAACGCTAATTTGACTAGAGAAAGATTCGATAGCTTGAACTTGCAGCCCCAGCAAAGAGTGTTCGTAAAGCCGAAAGATGCCAAGTCCTTTCCACTTTTTTATTCCATCTAAGGATCGCGAATTAAATAACTTACAATTTTAATTGTTATTGTGGGACGCCCATCCCACAAACTTGTGGAAGTTATTTAATTCTAATTCCTAAGAGCAATTATGAAAACTCAAGCTAAATTTAGATTGGATACTGCCTTTTCAAGAATGTGGCGCGGTGCGGTGTCTCTACAAAAAAAATCTAGGGACACGGCGCGATGCCGTGTCCCTAATCTTTTATACTGACAACTGTCCGCTGACTACTGCGCGCTGAGTTAGTCTTTAATTTTGCTGACAGCTTTTTTGACTTGTTGCTCAAAGGATGTAGCTTGTGTATTGGAAGGATTTTTCATTTTTTCAATGTCAGCGTCTCCCTGAACTTCGTTGGGTCCTTTGCTGGCTTTTTCTTGAGTTTCTTCCAAGGACATTGGTTTTTTCAGTACAGCTTCTTGAGATTCTTTTTCAATCCCTAAAAGTTGGTCTTCACCTTTGGTGGGGCTGCTAGTAACGGCAAAAGCGGGAAAAGCATTAGAAACAAACATCAAGGCACAAAAACAAACAGCTATTAAAGTGCGGACTAAACGCTTGGCAGGGAAGTTAAAGCTGATAAAAGACATACAAAATTTCTCCGTTTTTAGAAGTTTTGATCGCTAAGATTGTTAACAGGCTGAAGCTCACTCATATTCTGCACAATCTTTAACTCAATTTTGATAAAAGCAACCGTTGCTTTCTTTCAAATTGAGCTAACATATAATATTTAGCTGAAAAAGCTGGTATTTGAAATCCTTCTCAGGGAATATTTCTAGATGACTGGCGTCGATCGCCCCAAGAGAGTTATGTAGAAGGCACTTGTGTAGAATCAAAAAAATTCTCTATAAGTGCCTTCGGATGCGCCTCACATAGCGGTATCAATGTCAGTAACTGGTTTTATCGTTGGGTGGGGTGGGGGCGGGTTTATTTAGCCTCTTTGCAACGTGAGAGGGCGCTTGAGTGAACCCGCAGAGCGGTTTGTTAAAAATGTTGCAAGATATGAGATGCGCCCGACTATCCACTGACTAATGACTAATAACTAATGGCTGCTGCTGTCGCACGGGAACTTGACATTTTGCTAGATAAGTTTTAATTTCTCCTACACTGAGTTGCCCGTAATGCAGCAGGGAAGCCAGCAGTGCAGCTTCTGCCTTGCCCTCAGTCACGGCTTCGTAGATGTGGTGGCAGTTGCCGGCGCCGCCGGAAGCAATGACGGGAATTTCAACAATTTCGGCAATGCTGCGAGTTAATTCCAAGTCGTAACCGGCTTGAGTGCCATCAGAGTCCATGCTTGTCACCAGAATTTCGCCGGCGCCGCGCTGTTCGGCTTCTTTGGCCCAGGCGAGCGCATCTAGGCCGGTATTTTCTCGCCCTCCGCGCACGTACACGTCCCAACCCGGATTATCTGCGTCTTGCCGTTTGCGGGCGTCGATCGCCACTACAATGCACTGATTACCGAATCGATCGCTGGCTTTGTCAATTAAACTCGGATCGCGCACGGCAGCCGAATTAATACTCACCTTATCAGCGCCCGCCCTCAATAAACTTTTAATTGTGTCTAAGGATTGGATGCCGCCGCCCACCGTCAAAGGGATAAATACTCGATCGGCCGTTCGGTACACCACATCGATCATAATATTCCGGTCTTCGTGAGTCGCGGTAATGTCCAGAAACACCAACTCGTCAGCACCCGCATCGTTGTATACCTGAGCCATTTCTACCGGATCGCCAGCATCCTTAAGGTTGACAAAATTGACACCTTTGACCACGCGACCGGCTTTCACATCCAAACAAGGCAAAATTCTTTTCGACAACATAAAATTCTCGTATTTCCAACTTATTGACCGCCGCAGCGAGGAAAAGGCTTTGTTGATATCTTCAAAAACCAGAAGTTAAGCAACAAATCTTAAAGATACCTTGTGTTTAACAATTCTCGGTCGGAGCCGGAGAGCCATTTTTCAGTTTTTTTAGGCCCCCTGAGAATAAATAAAACTTGGCTCGCAGTGGGAGCCGTGACCTTAGGTAGAATATGGGTAGAGAGTTATGTTTCGGCAAAAAGCAACAAATTTAAGTCCCCAGAGACATCTTTGTGGTGAAAAATATGACAATTTCGCCTATGATCGAACCATAACTACCTTCGCTGGCGATCAAATTGTGGTTCGGCAATCCTGTATGCTTTGGTGCATCGACGATCGACTAAACAATTTTAGATTTGAGAACAGCAGATTTGAGGTTTTTTAGCAGCAATCTCAGTTATAAGCCGCGCGGTAAAGTTAAAATTTAAAGTTTAAAATCTCAAATCGGTTGACTTGATGTCGTTTTTAGGGCTGTGGTGACTTTGCAAGCCAATCCACATTTGGTACTTCGTACAGAGAAAAGCGGCAATCGCTACTTGCCGCTCTCCGGCAGCAATTGCTGGACAGTAGGGCGGAGCGATGACAATAATTTTGTACTGACAGATCGCTGGATTTCCCGTAATCACGCGATGTTACAGCAAATGGAGACAGGAGAGTTCTACCTGATCGACTTGGGCAGCCGCAATGGTTCCTTTGTCAACGGGCGGCGCGTCAGTATTCCTGTCACTCTCAGAAATGGCGATCGGATTATTTTCGGTCAAACCGAATTGGACTTTTACAACCCAACCGCCGGCCACCGACACGATCCAATACACGAGACAGACTCTGAAGATTTTACGGCGACTTTGACGGTGCGTAGCCTGATTAGCGTCATGGTAATGGACATCCGAGACTTTACAGTTTTGACTAGGCAGCTAGACGAAACCCTCCTCTCGGAAGTTATCGGCAACTGGTTCCGCAAAGCAGGACAGATTATTCGCGAACACGGCAGTTGGGTGGACAAATACATCGGCGATGCCATCATGGCAGTCTGGTTTCACAAAACCAGCGGTGTCAGCAGCGAAGAAATGATGCGGATTTGCCAAGCTTTGAGCGAACTGCACAAGGCAACAGACGAACTCAGCAGCCGTTACCCCCTGCCTTTTCCTTTGCGAGTCGGGGCTGGCATCAATACCGGTTATGCAATGGTGGGAAATTCTGGCAGCAGCGACCGATCGGACTATACCGCCTTGGGAGATACTGTAAACGCAGCATTTCGCCTGGAATCTTGCACCAAGCAACTCGGCAAGGATATCGCTGTGGGAGAAACTACCTACAAATACCTGACGCAATTGGGTGCCCAGGGCGCTTTCGAGCAGCACACCGTTGCTTTAAAGGGTTACGACACTCCCACCGTGACTTACGGCGGTACTTATGCTGACTTAAATGCTTTTCTCAAAACGAAAGGAAAAAGTTCTTGATAGCGAGAAAATTGGGGGCGGGGCAAAAATTAACCCTTTAAAATCGCAGTCCGAGTTTTTAATTGGGAGTGCCTTTGATAAACTTGCCTGCGATGCTTAAAAGTCGGCTAATATCATATATTGTCCGCCTTGTCAATACCAAAATGTAAAGTTTATAACAGCCCTCTACCTATTGCGGATTTATCTGAAAAACTGCATAAGCAAAATGGTAGTCTCTACATAAATGCTGTGTATGAAATTGGGAGACAAAACTTCATGAAACGATTGGGTCGTCTATTGGCAGTATTGGGCTTAGTGCTGGGCTGCTTTGCATGGGCTGGAGACCAAAGCGCGATCGCGGCAACCTTGAGCCGTATCGTCTTGCCATCATCCTCGCTCCTAGCTGTTGAAGCTCCGGCTAGAACCAATCGCGCCGATGAGAAGCTTGCCACAGAATACGGCAAAAAACTTGATTTGAACAACAGCGCCGTCCGAGACTTTCGGGAATTTCGAGGGTTGTATCCCACTTTAGCTCGACTAATTATTAAGAATGCTCCTTACGAAAATGTTGAGGACGTACTCAATATTCCAGACTTGACGGAAGCTCAGAAAAAAGTGCTGCAAGCTAACATGGAAAAGTTCACCGTAACTGATGTTGAATCCGTCTTTATTGAAGGAGACAACCGGTTGAATAATGGTCTCTACGACTAGGTAGCAGCGGGTCTCTTTTGAAGGCATTCGCAATTGGGCAGAAGGCATTCGGCAGAAAGAAAAGATTTTTTTCTACAGGCTGATGACTTCTGCCTTTAATTTCTCAAGACTTACTTTCAACCACCATTCGGCAAAAGCCGACCCAAATTCGCTAGATTGAAATAAGCGGGTTCCCCTCATTCATCTAAATTCTAAAATCTAAAATCCCTTGACTGACATTAGTTCAAGTCCCCAGATTCATCTGTAGACTCAATTCTAAAATCTAAAATCTAAAATCTAAAATAGACTGGCGGCAGACTTATGACTGACAAATTTGACGTATTGGTAATAGGTGCTGGCGCGGCGGGTTTGTACACAGCACTTTGCCTGCCAGAGCATTTGCACGTGGGCTTGATCAATAAAAATACCCTGCCTGTTTCTGCAAGCGATTGGGCTCAAGGAGGGATTGCGGCGGCGATCGCCCCTGAAGATTCCGCAGCGCTGCACGTTCAGGATACACTGGCTGCGGGAGCCGGTCTTTGCGATTTGGAGGCGGTGAAGTTTTTAGTCGAGGAAGCTGGTGCTTGCATCGACTCCCTGGTGAAAATGGGCGTTGCATTCGATCGCACCGGCCCCGATTTAGCCCTCACCCTAGAAGCAGCGCACTCCCGCCGCCGAGTTCTCCACGCCGCCGACACTACGGGCAAAGCCGTTATCAGTACGCTGACAGCAAAAGTATTAAGCCGCAAAAACATTCAACTCATATCTCCTGCCTTTGCTTTGAGTCTGTGGCTAGACCAAACCGGGCGGTGTCAGGGGATTAGCTCGATTTGCGGCTCACAAGTCAAGTGGCTGCAGGCTAAAGCCGTGGTGCTGGCGACAGGCGGCGGCGGACAAGTTTTTGCTCAAACGACCAATCCGTCGGTAAGTACGGGGGACGGGGTGGCAATTGCGTGGCGCGCCGGGGCCTTGCTGCGAGACTTAGAATTTGTGCAGTTTCACCCGACGGCGCTGAGCACCGCGGGCGCGCCTCGGTTTCTCATTAGCGAAGCGGTGCGGGGAGAAGGAGCTCATTTGGTTGACAGTAAGGGATATCGCTTTGCTTTTGACTCTCACCCTAGCGGGGAACTAGCCCCTAGGGATGTTGTCAGTCGCGCTATTTTCCGCCACTTGCAGAAGACGGGAGAACCTCATGTTTGGCTGGATTTGCGCCCGATTGCGGTCGATCAACTGCGCTACAGGTTTCCCAATATTATTCAAGTGTGCGCTGATTGGGGAATTGATATTTTTTCCGAACCAGTGCCGGTGACGCCCGCGGCCCATTACTGGATGGGAGGGATTGTCGCTGACAAGTTTAACCAAACTTCGATTCCGGGTTTGTACGCGGTGGGAGAAACTGCGAGCACGGGGGTACACGGCGCTAATCGGTTGGCGAGCAATTCGCTGCTGGAATGTCTGGTTTTTGGGGCGCAGATGGGACTTTTGCAGCTAGAAGGTGGAAGGGCCGAGGCATTCGCCGATCAGTTCGAGGCGAGGGAAATCTGGGAAAAATCGATTTCTGAACAGGACATTGAGGCGATCGAAAGATTGCGGGTTGAATTGCGGAATTTGGTGTGGCAGAGTGCGGGAATTTGCCGGGGACAGCGGGATTTGGAAAGGGCGATCGTCCAACTTGAGATTTGGCGGCAAGAATTTGCTTTGTTGCCTTTGAGTCAAACGCTTGATAATTTACGGCCCGGACAAATTATTGATTTTTCCCCTGCTGAGGCCCAGAATAGCTCAATTTTGCGAAATTGGGGAGAAGTAGGGAATTTATTGGATATCGGCTATTTAATTGTCAAAAGTGCTGCGTTTCGCACCGAAAGTCGCGGGGGTCATTACCGAGTGGACTATCCCCTCACGGATCCGGATTGGTGCAGCCATACTTTAATTAACCAATCCAATTGGTACAAATCTCCGCGAATAGAAGATTGAAAATTTATTGAAAATGTGGGGTCAGCGCGTCCCCGTACCGTCACTTTCGGGGTTCCCGTTCGGGGTTGGTTCGTATTGTTGGGGATTTCCCAACCTAGAGGTTGGTGTAACTGTCCAAACTCTGGGGTTCTCGCCCGTGCTACGGGCTTTTGTGAAATGGCTAGTTGAGTTGCTGGCAAGTCGAGTCGCATTTGCGGTGCCGACTACATTCACTTGCAGGCAGGCCGCCAAGGTTGCCGTTGTTGTGAGCTGAATCAAAGTACGCATAGTATTCACAGCCTTATTCAAATCACCGCAATAGATCCACCTCTGTACCACCTATTATATCTATCAATTTCCGTATTTCCACTGATATCTTTACATTTACTTTAATTAATTTTCGTAAGTTTACATAATTTTTTTACATTAAGGCTTTTTAGCGGTTTGAATTGGGTTTCAGGTGGTGATTTATTTTAAGATTTTGTAACATTTAGAGCACACGGCAAGTTGTTCTCATAAGTTTTATATTTTCTAAGTATATCTAATGCCAGATGACCGATTATAGTATTTTAAATAACATCATCTTAAATTTGAGATTTCACTACTTTGGACATTTTTCTCAACGGTTTCAAAAAGCTGAGAGGGCTTACAGTTTCAGGTAAGGAGCGAGCTATTTTTTTAAGTTAGCTGCACAGGGGACGCCAGAAATAATATCTCCCTCACGAACCAATTAGGGTTTGAGGTCTAAAAATTGCTCAAATTTTGCCTGAAACAATTAAGATTTTAGATAAAAAATTTAATATTTACAAATGACTTAAGCTGTTGTGGTATTTAAATTAGACCTATTGCAAAATAATTTTGTGCTATTATGAAAAGTTTAGCCAATTTTATAATCTAGCAGGCTGGGCAAGTTTAAAGAAATGCCAATCAACCCAATAATTCAAAGTTTGACCTAAACTTGAGCAAGCTTTTAAATATAACACATATTTTTTTTGCAAGAAGTCTATTGTATGTCCAAAAAAATTAAAGTCTTGTGGGGAGTAGGGGTTGGGCGTCCCGCCCGCCCTGAATATACCTCTTGCAAAAGTCAAAAACTCACCCCCCTCAGTCCCCCCGCGGCTTCGGGGGGAAGCAAGAAAAATTAGGCTCGCTCCCCGCGACTTCGGGGAGGGTTGGGGAGGGGTCTCAGCATTTTTGCAAGAGGTGTAATATACAATTTAAATGCGCGACAGCTTATCAATATCGGGGTGGGGACTTTACCTACAGTTGCATTATGTTGTTAACTGCTCTTAATTAATAAAAGTGATATTGATTTTTCCCGCGTTCCTTAGCACGATACATCGCAACATCGGCATTCTTAACTAACATCTCTGGCTCTTGACCGTCAATGGGATATAAACTAATCCCAATACTTGTAGTTACAGAAACTGTATGTTCTTCTAAAATAAAAGGCTGCATGATAGCGTCGCAAATTTTTTCAGCTACTTTCGCAGCTTCCTCGCGACCTGGAATTGCGGGCAAAATGACTGTGAACTCGTCGCCGCCCAACCGAGAGATTGTATCGCTGCCGCGCAAGCATTTTTTGAGCCGACTGGCAACTGTTTTTAAGAGTAAATCACCCACATTGTGTCCGAGAGTGTCGTTGATTGATTTAAATCCATCTAAATCTAAAAAGAGTAAAGCTACCAATTCCTGAGTGCTAGAGGCTATTTCTAAAGACTTATGCAAGCATTCGTAGAACATTTGGCGGTTGGGCAAATCGGTAAGAGAATCGTGATAAGCTTGGTGGCTGAGCTCAGCATTTTTTTGTTCTAGGGCATTTGCGCGGAGTTGGCGCTCGGTAATATCTCTGATTGCTCCGACTAAAAATAGGTTGCCGGCAGCATCTTTATGCAGGGATCTTTTAGTCGCAATTAGATGCGTAATTCCGTGAGCGTCAGTAAAATATTCTTCATTTTCTCGCGGCTGGTGAGTTTGAAATACTAATTCGTCTTGCTGCCAAAATATCTCGGCTTCGGCTTGGGGAAATAAATCGTAATCGGTTCGGCAAGTTAAAATTTCTAAAGGATAGCCAATAAACCGACAATATGCCTGATTCAAAACTACGCAGCGGTGAGTTCGATCTTTGACAAAAATGGGGTCGGGAATTGTATCGATTAGCGATTGTAAAAATTCTTTAGACCGTTTTAATTCTTCTTGCAAGTGAGCCAGATAACCCACAACAGCAGCACCAGAACCCACAAGACTGAGGATGGGAGGAATTAACGGTAGCCACCAACCTCTTAAAAATACTAAGTATAAACTAGCACTTAGACCTAGACAGATACTTAATAAACAGTAAGCCGATCGACCAAGCGATCGCAAATTCCAACTCACATTTGCTCCGGCCCAAGACCACACCAAAATCCACAGCAACTCCGCAGCCTCTGGCCAGACATTGATACCCCCGCGCCCGTCGATGGCTGCACTCAAAATTTGGCTCAAGAAATGAGCCTGAAGCTCGACTCCCGGTATTTGCTGGGGAGGACCAAACCAACCGGAACTGTAAGAATTTTGGTAAAAGTCTTTGAGGCTGGGGGCATTTGAGCCGATCAAGACAACGCACGATCGTACAAAATCAGCAGGTACTGTGCCAGAGAGCACATCGCTCATCGATGCAGTGCGAAAACTGCCTCGCGGGCCGCGCAGGCTGGTCAAAATTTGATAGCCACGGCTGTCCGCTCGAACGTAAGCACCGTCATTCGGTTGAAAAGGCCGAAAAACCCCCTTGCCTAACTGCAAGTATTTAGGATTGGCTTTTGCTGATTGAGGGGAAATTCCTTCGCTTTTGAGGTAAAGCAAAGCCAGTCTGAGTGCGAAACTTTGATGAGTTTTGCCGTCTCCGGGCCAAGCGTAGAGCAAAGTTCGCCGGACTTTTGAGTCAGCGTCGATAACAACGTTGTTGAAACCGATTCGATCGAGCTTGTCAAGTACCGGATGCGGGCGAACTCCGAACCTGGTTTCGTCGGGCATCAACTCAATTCCGATTAAGTTGGGAATAGTTTTAAAAGTTTTGAGCAATTCGGCGTTACCCGGTTGAGTTGGCAAATCTCGGTAAATGTCGAGGCCGATCGCCCGCGGCTTGCCAGCGTGCAATTTTTGCAGCAATTGGGCCAAGACAGCATCCGAAATTGGGTAGCCGTATTTTTGCAAGTCAGCTTCCTTAATTTCTACAATGACGATGCGCGAGTCAATGGGTTCGGCCGGCCGCCAGCGAACAAAGTGGTCGAAAGCAGCCCATTCCCACACCTGAAAACATCCGAACCAGCGCATTACAATGACGCTACTAGCAACGGCACTCGCAGTAATCAATACTCGGCGTTCTCGATCGACCCATTTTTTGATAGTTTCTAGCATATTTTGGGGATGTGGGCCTCGCCCTGTGAGCATCTAAACTACTACTACGTATAGGTTTTACCTCTCCGGGGCGATCGGCTAAGTCGATTTTAGATTTTAGGTTTTAGATTTTAGATTTTTTGGCTTTTCGGTGCGGGCGAGTCGATTTTAGATTTTAAATTATCCAATTTTTTGGTTTTTCGGTGCGATCGGGCTGCAACAGCAGAAACCGGGTTTCGCAACCAAAATATGTCATTTCAACAATCATTCTGGTAGCAGAAACCCGGTTTATTGCATTTTTATGTAAAAGTTTTAGTAATTATTCACCGAGCTACACACTAGACACCCACACCTTGTTTTATTTTTTCGTTATCACTAATTTTTACTGTTTTTTATTAATTATAGATGCAAAATTTTAGATTGATTTCGCAGCACGAGCCAAGAATTAACTAAGTTAAAAACCAGGATATTTCCTGCCCATCAATCTAAAATCTGTCATCTATAATCTCCAACTTTCCTGTCAGTTTTGAAAGTTGCGGGGGCCGGTGTAACCCGATAAATCAGCGAGTTTATCCAAAGATTGTGTCCCCGCATAAAACTGACCATTAATCTCCCAAGTAGGGAAACCTTTAACATTTGCAGCAGCAGCTTTGCAAATTTCAGCGCGGGAATTTTGCCCCCTGGGATCGCATTCAAAATAATCAATTATTTTGGCTGCTTCTTTGCCGAAGAGCATTTTTTGGTCGTGGCAGTGGGGACACCAGTAAGCGCCGTACTCTTTAGCGCCGATTTGTCGGAGGTGGCGGGCCAAAGCCATTTGTGACGGGCCGGAGGTTGTAGTGACGGCAGGGGGTACAATTCCGGGGGTAGAGACAGTAGGAGCAGGTGAGTTGACGCTGTTATAAAGTCCCAAAGCCCCGATCGAACTCACCATTGCCACCAAAATGCCTGTAAACACCAACTGTCCGATATCTTCCCACTCGCGCCCGACTAGCACCAGTACAAACAGCGACAGCGCAAATAAGGCAGAAGTAACGCAGTAAATGCACAGATCCTGAATTTCAAAAGCCATCAAATACATCAAATAGCTGCTAAAAATTACCATCGCAGCAGTGATGATAAATAGCGCTTGCCAAGTTTTGTTTTCTAGTTGAGAGTGCAGTCCTTTCTTGGTGTCGGGATTTACAGCTTTGGGAGCCAATGCCAGGATTGCTATGCTCAGGTAAGCCAGACAGCCTAACAAACTTAAAGGCACTGTGCCAAAGACTGTAGCGTAGGGACTGTTGAGAACTTTGTCGCAGCCACTGGTGGGACAAATGACCGAGCCATTGGTGAATTTAGCGATCGTGAGATAGGCCGTTTCTACGACGCCTATGGCTGCGATCGCTGCCATCACAGTCCGAGACCAGCGATGAATCCAAGGAGTTGAACGTCGGCGAATCATTTTTTGATTTGGTAATTGATAATTGGGAATTGTTGACTGTTGACTAATGACTGTTAATGGTTAACTAATGACTGATAACTGATGACTACTGACTACTGACAACTGTCAACAATTCCCATTTTACGTTTTACTTGTGACTTTGCCCGGTTCGGGTGTTGGCCCTCTTGAGCCATTAGCATCTCTATTTTCCTGTTCGCGCTCTTTCTGTGACAAGCTGCGGCGGGCGGCTTCTACAAACTGACTGACACGGATCGGATCTATAGGCTGCTCGATGCGGCCGTTTCGTTTCAGGGAACTCGATACGATTACGCCGTCAGCGGCCTGCATGAGGGTGGAAATGTTTTCCCACGAGGCGCCACTGCCGATGAAAACTGGAATTCCCGCCGCTGCTGCACTCGCGAGTTCTAAGTCTTCGAGATTGGGAGGACTACCAGTTGTCCAGCCGGAAAGGATTACGGCGTCGGCTAAAGCGCGCCCGATCGTCTCTTGGACGGCTGTGGTCAAGTTGGGGCTGCCTAGGGGTCGCCCGTGCTTGACTAACACGTCTGCTAATATTTTGACATCGCTGCCCAATTCCCGGCGGTAGCGCAGTAGCTGGTGAGCTTGGCCTTCAATTAAGCCTTGGTCTGTAGCCATGATGCCGTTGAGGACGTTGACGCGGATGAATTGAGCTCCTGTGCAGGAGGCGATGGCGATCGCGCTGTGGGCGTCGTTTCGCAGCACGTTAACGCCGATCGGCAGCGTCACGAGATTTGTTAGCCTCTCAACTACCAGAGTCATGGCACTTACCACAGCCGGATCTACGCTGTCTTTGGCAAAAGGAGCGTCGAAAAAGTTCTCAACTATGATACCGTTTGCGCCACCAGAAGCCAGCGCTGTAGCCTCTTGCTCGGCTCTTCCGATAATAGCTTTGAGGTTTCCGCCCCAGCGGGGAGAAGTTGGCAAAGGCTGTAAATGTACGACACCGATTATGGGATTCGGCGTTTTGAATATTTGTTTTAAGTCCACGGATTTTCCTGAAACCACCAAGTTCACCAAAAAACGAGCGGGAAGCCCCTGACTTTACGCATGGGGAGGAAGGCGGCTGCGACGACCGTCGCCTTGAATCCCCTTTCGGGGTTGGAGAGGTCGGGTTGCCTCTCCGGTGAGGTATGGTTGCCTCAATCTCCCTTTCGGGGTAATGTTCGCTTCGAGAATGTTTAGTGAGCTTGTTAGGCTGAAAGCACTGGTTTGACCCCTTTAAGCCTGTTTAACTCTCAGCGATAGAGCGGAAAACTAGCGTCGCATTTTCCGGTATCGTGACTCAAAAAACGTAGGTCTGATCCTGTCTCTGGTAAGGTTTGGGCTTTCGGTTCAATCTCGCTCACAGAGCCGGACTGTCTTGAAAGCCCCCGCTTTTAAGCGTGGGGTTCCTTACTGACGGCTGACGGCGGATTTTGACGGTATATTCTAGAATTCTATATCCACGGGGGCGATTCGGTTGACTTAATCGGGTCGCCAAGTTGCTCCAACCCCGCAGCCATAAAAGTTTAGATTTTAGATTTTAGATTTTACAAAGGCAACCTAGACACGTCACTCCAAGACAGATACTTGCTTCTAAGCAGGAGTCCTGGAAAACAAAAAAGTTCAGGTTTTAGCGAGATCTCCCAGATTCATCTGTCGAGTCAATGCTTTAATCTTTAATCTCAAATCGACTGACTACAATCGGGGATGAAAGCTTGACTGCAGTTGCATTCTTTTTTATACCTTGGTGTCGGCAGGGATTTTTCCTTCTCTATCGAGGTTAAGTGGTGGAAGTTGTTCTCATAATTTTGGCTGTCACCGCAGGATTGGGGGCAGCAATCGAAGTGCTCCTGCGGGTGCTGCTAGGTTTTGGTAATCCCTTGATTTATATTGCCGATGCCGAGTGCGGCTATTTGTTGGCGCCCAACCAGAAGGTGCGTCGCTTGGGCAACCGGATTGAGATTAACGAGTATTCGATGCGTACTGGAGCGATCGCCCCGATACCCCCTGCAGAAACTCTGCGCGTCTTGCTGTTGGGAGATTCTGTCGCCAACGGTGGTTGGTGGACACATCAGACAGATACGATATCGGAAATTATGACTCGGAATTTGAGACTGCAAGTACAGAATCTGGCGAACAACACACAATTAGGTTCACAAGTCAACTATTCAAATTTTGAAGTTCTCAACGCCTCAGCCAATTCTTGGGGGCCGAGGAATCAACTTGCTTACGCCAAGCGTTTCGGTGTTTTTGGGGCAAAGGCTTTGGTTTTGCTGCTCAATACGGACGATTTGTTTGCATCGGCTCCTTGTGATCTGGTTGTGGGGCGCGATCGATCTTACCCGGATCACAAACCCCGATCGGCTACGCTAGAGTTATTGAGCCGCTACCTGCTCCCTGCAGTGCCGACAGGCCAATTGGCAGCACCCGGAGCCACAAGCAGCGATGTAGTAGCCTGCAACTTAGAAGCTATTCGCCAAATCCAGAAAATAGCTGTATCCGCCAACGTCAAGTTTTTACTAGCAGTCACGCCGAAGCGGGGCGAACTCGGCGGCCCGGGCCCTCGCGACTGGGAAGTCAAAGCTAGAGCGCGTCTCGCCGAACTCGTAGAAACAGAGAAAATTACTTACATAGATTTTCTTCCCATTTTCAATTGTGCGGCCGAATTTCCAACTTTGTATCGAGACAGCATTCACCTGAGTCCTCAAGGAAATCAGCTAGTTAGCAAAACCATCAGTCGTCAAATAGTCGCTCTTTGTTGGCATAAATCGTGACTTCACCTAAAGACGGATACTTGCCCACGACTCCTGTTGTCGAGAGCAAAAAAGTTTAAACCTTAGTTCAAGCCCCCAGATTCATCTGCAGAGTCAATCGATTTTAGATTTTAGATTTTAGATTTTAGCCTTGACCCCACGGATCAATTCGGGGACTCCTTTATCGGATACAGGTTTTTAATTTCTAGACGAATAAATCCGGGGGCTTGTATCTTGGATGCTTGATTGTCAATCTAAGATCTAAAATCGTTCGATTGAGCGCAACTCGACGCTCGCACACGCCGAACTTCTCACGCCGAATTGTCCAATCTCAAATGGACTGATATCGAATCCGGTTGCATGGGAACAGTTACTCTCTTCAACGAACAACAAACCCAAACTGTAAAAGCACCCGGAAACGACACGATTTGTCTCGATTTAGCTAACTTGCAAAGTAGACTCTAGCTCTTTCGGATACCAAGCTTGACCGTCGAGAGCCATTTGCTCGATTACACTCGCAAGCCGCAGAGCTTTGAGAGCTTGTTCTCCTCCCACAGAAGGCTGATTTCCACCCCGCACGCAATTAATAAAATGCTCCAATTCTGCGTGGAGCGGTTCAATATTGCTGGTGTAAACTTTCTCGATCAACCCATCTTGACGGTAAAGCACCTGACCGTAATCCGTCACGTAATTGGCGGTTGTTTGTCGGTGAATCAAGATTTCGTTGTTGAGAAAATCTGCCTCTGTCAGAGAATTCTTGCAGTGAGCCACGATTGAACGGAGTTTGCGGTGCGTCACCTTACTGGCAGTCAAGGTGGCGACAATGCCGTTAGCAAAGTTCAACGTCGCTGTCACGTAGTCTAAATAACCTGAATCTGAGGCCCTGCTGCCGCTGGCGGTCAGCTTCACCACTTGGGAATCTGCCAATTCCAGGAGCAAGTCGATGTCGTGGATCATTAAATCCAAAACTACCGATACGTCGTTAGCCCGCTGGGAATAGGGACTCATCCGGTGAGCTTCCAATGCCAGTAACTCTTCAGTTTTCAGCACTTTGCCGAGTTCCTGAAAAGCTGGATTGAAGCGCTCGATGTGACCCACTTGTAAAATCCGGTGGGCCTCAGCAGCCGCGTTGACCAAAGATTCGGCTTCGGCAATGCTAGCCGCGATCGGCTTTTCAATTAAAACGTGAACACCCGCTTGGAGACAAGACATCCCCACAGGGTGATGCAGGCGAGTTGGAACGGCGACGCAAACTGCATCTACGTGGGCGAGCAAATCTCGGTAGTCTTCAAAGAAGCGAACCCGGTATTTGCTTGCTACATCTATTCCCCGCTCTACATTTATGTCTGCAACACCCACGAGTTCGATATCTTTTAGCAAGCTCAGAACTCGCGTGTGATGCTGGCCCATATTGCCAACCCCAATCACCCCAATGCGGAGGGGTTCGGGTTGACTTCGCTGGGCGAAAACGTTTGCGTATCCCAATGACATCCTATCTAGCACTCCTGGATTCTCCTCCACCACCACAGGAATCAAGCCCCTTGGCTTCCCTCAGCTACTCACAGCCATCCAGATAGTACCACAGTCAAACTATTTGTGAAGAATTTCTAAGTTCAGTTGCGATTATCGCATCGGGCAATTAAGCAGTAGCTACTCATACACAAGGGCAGAATACAGGGGTAAACTGTCTGGAAATTGCTTATTGACAAACTATGTTAAATATGTATTTACCACGAGGAGCGCCTGCTGCATCGCCACAACACAAACCCGTCTGAATATTTGGCGATTACGATAAAACATTTTTCTAGTTTGTGTTCAAAAGTAATAGTGAAAGTCATAAATTATACAAATACAACAGGTGACGCACCCGTATTAGTTCGGTTATTTACATTCGGCAATCTTTGACTTCAAAAAAATTTACTTTAAGAATGGGGATAATTACGGGCGATCGCTCACTCAAATAAATTACACTTACGTAAAGCTTAATGAAAAAACAATGAGTCACAAACAAAGGCACAGATTAGGAAGTGCGATCGCTAGCACAATTTTAAGTTTGTTTTCTGCCGTGTCATTGGTAGGAGTAGACAAAGCACAAGCCGCCGTACTCACCTACAATTTCCAAGTGGAAAATAGTTCATATAGCGGGTTTTTTAAGTTGAATAACTCCTCGCTTACAGGAATAGGATTTGAAGAAATTGCCGTTTCCGAGGGAAGATTGGAACGATGGGAAAAATATTACAATTTGGCAGGAGCTACAGCTTCTTTTGAGCAAGGAGTTTTTCGCGGACTGTATGCAAGTGGCCACTACAGTGTGATGGATGAATATATCAGTCCTCCAGACGAGCCAGGAGGGCCTTTTTACTGGGTGTATGAGAGCTACGAATCTTGGTCTATGGGATTGAGATATTTCTCGTGGAGCCACGAGACTGTGTACAGATACATGAACTATCAATCATATATAGACGATGGATTGCTCATCGTCGATAGTTATATTCCATACTCTAGAGGGTGGGGGTCCTCTGAGGTTTCTTACACCCTAGTGGATACCGCAGCCGAACCAGTTCCCGAACCTCTCACAGTTGGGGGTACAGCTTTAGCAGTGGCAGGTTTAAGCTGGTTAAAACACAAGAAAAAAATGGCAGCTTGAGGTGCCCTGGCACATCAACAATTAAGCACTCAGAAGTCACTTTTCCAAGAATATTCGAGTTGCAAAATTTTGCTCTCGATTGGGAGACAGAGCTCTAGCTTTCAAAATCGCGGCTACCAAAAACGCATAGGACAAAACTCCCACCAAGGCCAGCAAAAGTACGCTGGCGGCTCCCGACGCATTCCACAAAGCGTGAAGTGCGGAAGCGCTGAAATAACCTACGCCCAAAATTTGCCAGCGCTTCCTAGGTTTGAGGGCGCTCAAACCGATAAAATATCCCAAATAGCCGCTGTAAGCCATGTGTCCGGCGGCGGAACCCAAAATGCGGGGAATTAGCAACTGCAATCCTACTAATTGTCCGGCGTCAGGCCCTGCTTGCAGGGTGACATTTTGGATGACATTGGGAACGTACTGTCCCAGAGTTTCTAACAGTGTAAAGCCTACTGCTGAGGCACTTCCTAACAGAATTCCGTCTAAAGGTTCCCAAACGCCGATGCGATCTCGCCACGGATTTCGCAGCCAATTTCCCAGCAGCATCGCTCCCAAAACGGGCAGGGCTTTCAGCAATTCTTCCATTAGACCTGCCCCAAAAAACATTCTGCTCAAAAAAGGCAAAAAACTAATTGTTTCGCCTTCGGTTGGCAGGTGGCCGGGCAAAATTTCTCTAAATACTAATATAAATCCAATTAATAAGGGGCTGATCACAATCAGGACTGTAGCTAACGCCGAACCAAGCAATACCCACCAAGGCTTGTGTTTGCCGCATAGTTGATAGATAAAGTAGTAAGCCGCACCGGCGAGGTAAGCTGACAGCAGCAAGTTGAATGCTGCAGAATTTCCAACGGCGACAAACATCGACACGACAACAATAACTGTGGCAATACCTGGATATAAGTAAGCTTTTTGGCTTAATTGTTTGCCAGTGGAGGCGATCGGGAATAATTGAGTTAAAGTGAGAGCATCTTTTTCGATACCAGCAAAATGGCCTGTTTGTGGTGCTCTTAATCCGGGTTGATTTTGGTAAGGGGTTATGGGAGATTCAAATATAAATTCAGGGCCGTCAAGGCCGAGACTGATGCGATCGCCTGTTTCTAAAGTTTGGCAGCCAGAGAGCTTTTTTCCGTTGATATAAGTTCCGTTAGCGCTGTTGAGGTCGCAAATTTCCCATCTCGTCAAAGTACCCTGAGTTAGGGGACGGACTGCGGCGTGGCGCCGGGAAACCATGCCGTGGACGATCGACTCTAAAGCTATTTGACAATTGCGATCGCGTCCGATGACCAATTCCCCTTCTTCAGAAAGTTGGTACTTGGATGCTGGCGTTCCTGCAGCATCTTTGGCTGGCACTTGTCGCAGAAATCCGATTTCATTAGTCATGAGTTATGAGTCATTAGTCATTAGTCATTAGTCATTGGTCATGAGCTCGCGAGCTGTTAGCTGATGTTATTTTTGAGCAGTCTTTATTCCACAGTTATTGGTTGTTAGCTGCTGACTAATTACTAATTACTAATTACTAATTACTAATTACTAATAACTGCTGACTAATGACTAATGACTAAAAACTCTGCTTATAGATTTGCCCTGGCATCCTGAACGGCTGCATAGAAAAATATGCCAGTTAGCGGTACGCTCAGGGCGAGGATGATGCCCGTGACTAAATTGCCAAGTTGAGCTTCTCCCGATGACAGCTCAAAGATGGAGCCGACTGCCGCGATCGCAGTGATGCACGAAAGAGCTAAGAGTAAACCACTTTTCGGAGTTCCTGCCATCATACTGATTTTACTGCCTTTGGGGAAAATTTATGCTTGACTAATGCTTCATTTAGTGCAAGCTTGTTTTCTACTCTGTCTACAAACAGCACTCCGTTGAGGTGATCCATTTCGTGCTGAATTGCCCTCGACAGTAACTCTGTTGCTATCAGGGTTTGTGGGCGGCCGTATTCGTCGCGGTAGGAGACTTCAATGACTTCTGGGCGTTTGACTTCTAAATAAACTCCCGGAATGCTCAAACACCCTTCTTGCAAGATGCAGATATCGCCGCTGCTACTTTTGATGGTGGGGTTGATCAAAACAATTGGGGGTGTGGCGGGGTTTTCCGGGTCACAGTCGAGGACAATTACTTGTTTGTGGACTCCGACTTGGGGGGCTGCCAAACCGATACCGTCGGCACTGTACATGGTTTGCAGCATTTCTCGGACTAGCTGCCGAATTTCTGCATCGACGCTTTTGACGCGCTTGGCTGGCTGCCGCAGGACGCGATCGCCTAATGTGTGTATTGTTAGGGGCGGTTTTTCTAACTTTTTCTTTTCAATCAAGACCTGAGCCGTCATAGAACCTCGCGGGATGTTTGGAAAGCCCCAACGAAAGCTGTTGGGGAATGAAATTGGAACCAATACTATTATTTCCAATATTAATCTAATTTTCAGTAGCCATGACTGGAAACACACCAAACCAACGGCCGGTTATTTCTCTGGGGCTTTCGCCTGTTGTAGTGGCGGTAGAGCTTTTAGGTGCGATCGCGCTTTTGCTGGCTGTTTTGCTCATCGTCAAGTTTTGGGCGGTTTTGCCCGATCGAATTCCGATTCATTTCGGCTTGGGGGGGCTGGCTGATGCTTGGGGCGACAAGGTGACGATTTGGATCGTGCCGGCGGTTGCTGCCATTATTTTTGCGGTTTTAACTGCGGTTTCGCGCTATCCGCATACTTTTAATTATCCGGTACGGATTACTTCTGAGAACGCTCGCCGGCAATATCTGTTGGGGCGAGGCCTTTTGGCTTGGCTGAAGGCGGAGATTTGCTGGCTGTTGGCGTTTGTGGTGCGGCAGCAAATTCTTGTCGCTTTGGGCAATGCTCAAAGGTTTAGTGTGGAGTTGGTTTTGGGGATAATTGTTTTGATATTTGGGACGGTTGGCGTGTATTTGCTCAAGGCTTATTCTGCTCGCTCGATGTAGGGCAAAAAACTTACATATACCCAAAAATAAAGTTTTTTGGTATAATATTTTTAACGGGATGTAATATTATTCTAGATAAAGATAAACTTGTTGGTATTGAGGGCTAAAGTCATATAAATTTTATGAGGAGTTTAGTCCTCAGTCCAAACTTTTTTGATGGCGGGTAATTGAGGAAACAGGATAGTAATCACAAGCAAGATGTTGGTGCTACGGTAAATGCCGATCGACTAACCCATCAGATATGTTTGCTGATTGTTCATCGGCAATACTCGCAACCGTCGATTTTTTAAATCTGGTTCTAAGCCTAGTTCTTCCATTGGAATCACGCCCAACAAAACAGCCGAAACGCCTTCCGGTAATTCTAAACAATCAAATCTGCCCTCTCTGCCCTCTACAATAATTTGAGCGTCGGCAAAAATTTTACCTTTTTTGATGCCAGCGGATGTTTATACATCTCTTTCTCCTACTTGTTTTAACCCTAGCTGGCTAATAATAGGAGCGGGCAAGGAAAGCAGAGTTGCTCCGGTATCGACAACAACGTTATCGAGGGTAACAGAGCGAACTTCCTCAGCACCAATGAATCCCCGTTCAGCCATAACTAGATCGATGCGATTCGTGACGGTGATTGTAGTGATTACTTGACCCATTTGTTTTTCTTGCAGATTGGGGAGTACCAGGGTCATAATCTGTTACCTCTTTGAGTATAATTAGTGGATATTTCTATTGTAATATTATCTAGAATACTGCTAGGTTAGTTAAAATCGTTTTAGTGATCGGCTAAAATTAGAATTTGCCTCAACGCATGACACCAGAAAACAACTCTTCTCAACCCAATCGCCCTGAGTCTAACGTGACTGTAGAAAGTCAGAACGGTGCGAGCCCTACTGTGCCACCAGAATCAGGGACAATCGTCGTTACTGCTGAACCGAAAAAACCGGTGCCACCGCCTCCAACTCGCAAGGTGTTTTTGCCGCAGCAGCCGGAACAAACGACTACTGAGAAGTCGGGATCGGTGCTGACGCTGGGGTTGATCGCAGCGATGATTTTTGGGCTCGCCAATGACAACATTTGGCTGGGCTTAATGGGCGCTGTCGGTGCGATCGGCGTATCGCTGCGGTTGATGTGGCCGAGTTGGGGCAAAATTTGGGCGCAGGTAATTCCGCCGACTTGGCGCACTCTGATCGTCGCCTGCTTCGGGCTTTTAGCTGGGATTGTTGGTTTGCTGATGCTCAGCGGTAGTAATACTGAACCGGGAAGCCGCAACATCCAAATCAACTGGGACGCCATCGGCGCTCTCGGCGAGTTGATCGGCGCTTTGGGCCAAATTTTGATCGCAATTTTAGGCGTTTATGTGGCTTGGCGGCAGTACGTGATCTCGAAAGATTTGACGATTCAGCAAAACAGAATTACGCAGCAGCAAACGATCGATGCTTATTTTCAAGGGGTTTCGGACTTAGCCCTTGATGAACAAGGGTTTTTGGAAGACTGGCCGCAGGAAAGGGCGATCGCAGAAGGCCGCACCGCTGCGATTATGAGCAGTGTAGATGCTGAAGGTAAAGCTAAAATTCTGCGGTTTTTGTCGCAGTCGAGATTGGTTACTCCGCTGAAGCGCGATCGGCTTTTAGGCCGTCCCATCCTTGACGGTGACGGCGGCTACGCTGAAGATAGGGATCACGGTATCCGCGTTATCGATCTCAATGTCATGTTAGCGGGTGCTGACCTGGCGGGCACTGATTTACGATGGACGGATTTGAGCGAGGCCAACCTCGTCCGCGCCAATCTCAGCAAGTGCGATTTAGTGAAAGCCAACCTCTCGCGCGCTGTCTTGTATGACGCCAATCTCGCTCGCGCCGACATGAGAGCCGCCGCATTATTCTACGGCTCGGCACAAACGGCATCCCCCCGCAGCCGTACCGAATTTCCCAACTATGAAACAGGTGAACATACCGGCGCTGTGGTTGAACGTGCTGATTTCACCGCTGTCAAGCGGCTGTCGGACGAGCAGCGCTATTACTGCTGCGCTTGGTGTGGCTCGAAGTCGAGAGAGACTATTCCCGGTGGCTGCGAAGGGATTCCCAATAAACTCGGACGTTAAGCCGGGACGGGTTAATTTTTGTAATTGCTTGTGGTTTCTGAGCCGATCGATAATGGCGATCGGGATGCAGATAATTGCTCCTTTAGTCTGCAAGAAACTGCCCCTGTGTGGGAGTCGGCCACCTCTAGATTTTGTAAGTGGCTGACTCCTCAAAAGTGGCTCGGCACTGTTTTAGCATTGGGACGGTAAATGGTACATCGAAATAGCTAATTTAGGCTACAGCTATGCAGATGATGGACACCAGCATTCTGTCGCTTTTTATCCGCTGTTTACTTTGCTCATGCGCGACTTCACGACTCTGAAAATGCAAATGGGATTAGCAGGGCTCATTAATTGTTGGGCGTTTTTGGTTGCATTATTGCTGGTTGCAAGCTGTTAGTAAAGTTGCGATGATTTAGGGCTGTGGCTATTTCGGGAATTTGCGAAAAAGGCTAAGCATTAAGTCAGCTATTTCGGTTTTTGCTCTGTAGCGCTACAGAGCAATTCCGGTGCTTTGCAATCAGTTCATCGCTACGTTTACGGCATTGTGTAGCTTTCAATGGCACTCGGTTTAGTGTTAAGTAATTAGCCTTGTTTGGGATATGCTGTTATGACATTATTTGCTACATTCCTCCTGTACATGGCTGTTAAATTTACTGCGTGTAGGTAGCTTAAGATAGTTTTCCATTTTTGCACAAACTTAATTTACTCTATTTCCCAAGCTGCTTGAAAAAAGTCTCTTTCGCATAGCATAGCGTAGCGATAGGTTGCTTCTACTTCTGGCCCAGCATCTGCGTAGCGATCGACCAAACCTTCCAGGCGTTTTGCTAAAATCTCAAAATCCGGGCTGCTATAGGTGGAAATCCAGTCGCTAAAGGCGTGTTCCGGTATATTACCTGTAGCTAGCTGCTGTCCCAAAAAAGCATACAACCGCAAGCAAGGAGTCATGGCGGCTACTGTCAAACCTACACCACTCCCCCAGGCTGTCGCTAATAAAAAATCTGTGTAGCGGCGGGTAGCGATTCCCGGTTTTGCCTCTTGTAAGTTTACCCCCCATTTGGCTGCATATCCTTGATGCAAACGAAGTTCTTCTAAAACGCCACTACCGAGATTGTGGAGAATTTCAAACCCCCCCCAGTCGGGTGCTTTTGCCGCAGCGATGCTATAAGCGCGAGCGAAGGCTCCCAGAAAAAATGCGTCTTGTGCAACGTAATATGCAAAACTATTTTGGGGGAGGCTGCCGTCAGCAATGCCTCTGACAAAGGGATGTTGCAGACAAGCTTCGCTTAAGTCTTGATTTGCTTGCCAAAGATAATTGGAATTTGTCATGCAATTTTGAATCGATGGGTTATGATTGTAATTTTTATAGTCTGACTAAACATCTATGATAACAGATGTTTTCGCTGGGCGTGTGTCAGTTTTATGGTATCTTTTATTTTTCGTATTTAAGAAAATAGATAAGTGTTGGTACGCTGCTATTTGATGGACTGCTGTTGTCTGGCTCAAAGAGCGAAATTACCTGCCGAACCTCTCTGGTGAAGCAGCCAGGATGTTTTGGGAAAAAGAAACTTTTGATTTAACGGTTGAAAAGCCGATTTTTAAACAGAAACTGCAATGAACGATACACCTAAGTATTCCTTGGTAATTCCTATCTATAACGAAGAAGAAAATCTCGCTGAATTGTATCGGCGAATTAGTGCGGTGATGGATCGAATGGACGGCCCAGTAGAATTAATTTTAATCAATGATGGCAGTCGCGATCGCTCTCTCGAACTTTTGCGAGAATTGCACGAAAAAGACTCGCGAATTTGTTACCTCAGTTTTGCTCGCAATTTTGGCCATCAAATAGCTGTAACTGCTGGTTTAAACTTTTCTAGAGGTCAAGTTGTAGTCATCATGGACGGCGATTTGCAAGACCCGCCAGAGCTAATTATAGACATGGTAGAACAGTGGCGGCAGGGCTATCAAGTTGTTTACGCTCAACGCACTCAACGGCGTCAAGAAGGTTGGTTTAAGCGGTTGCCGGCTTATATGTATTATCGCATTTTGCGGAATCTTGCTGATGTGGATATTCCCATAGATACCGGAGATTTTTGTTTGATGGATAGGTGCGTGGTGGATGTACTCAACGCCATGCCAGAACGCAATCGTTACATTCGGGGATTGCGCGCTTGGATTGGTTTTAAACAAACGGCGGTTAAGTTTGAACGTGATCCGCGTTTTGCTGGCGATGTTAAGTATACCTTCAGTAAATCTTTTGCTTTGGCGATGAACGGTTTAGTGTCTTTTTCAAAAGTTCCTCTGCAACTGTCGATTTATTTGGGTTTATTTTCGGCTTTCGTGTCTGTTTTGATGGCTTTTTTGGTTTTGTATTGGCGTCTTTTCTCTGCGGGTTCGGCATTAACTGGTTTGACAATTGTGATTATGGCGGTTTTCTTTTTGGGTGCGGTGCAGTTGGTGAGTATTGGGATTTTGGGCCAGTATATAGGGCGGATTTATGAGGAGGTGAAGGGTCGCCCGCTTTATACGCTGGCAGAAGTGGCTGGTTTCGATCCATTTCGTCAAAAAAATGATAAATAAGCAGGACTTTTTTACTATCTTGACGGCTTAAAGATAGCGGTTGTATGGTGCGTCTGCTGAATCACCTGAAGCCTGAACCACATTCAAAATGCGGGTTGTTGATTCATTCTTTTCTACTTAATTTCCGCAGATATAGCAATCCTAAATCATTTGCATAATTATCGTAGGGGCAATCCCCCCGTGGTTGCCCGATAGATAGGGGGTAGGCACGGGGGCACTACCCCTACTGAATCATTTAGGATTGCTATATAAACTCCTGATGCCATTGTTGAGCGACTCTATTCCAGCCAAATGAATCTTTAAGATATAATGCTTCCTGTCTTAAAGATTCTTGTTTTTCAGGATTTTTTAGCAAGTCTATCACTGCTGCAATAAAAGCATTATTAGTTTCCTCATCGCCAGCAGGCCCCTTAATTCTGATACCTGATTTCACAGTTTCATCTAAACCTGCATAAGTTGTCACCACTGGAACACAACCAGCAGCTTGCGCTTTCCAAGCACTAATACAGAAAATTTCTGTCGCAGTATGACAAGGATAAACCCAGATGCCTGATTTGAATAATTCTTCCACTAATTCCTTATGTCCAATTCTGCCATGTTCATAGACATTTTTCTGAGCGAAAAGTTGTAAAAGTCGTTCCTTTTTCTCTGGTAATTTTGGAAATCTATCAAGATAAGGTGAATTAATTAAAGCATCAACTCCTTGCCATCCATAAAAAATATGCAATTCAACATCTGGCACTTCTTTGAGAACTTGATCCCATTGAGTCAGTAAATTTTCAATGCCTCTTGTATAATCACTAATCGAGATTAGTCTCTTGGGATTTCTAGCAATTCCTGTTAAGTTGAAATCTTCGAGATTAATCCCATTGGTTGTTAAAAAAATCTTGTCTTCAGGAATCCAGTCTGGCAGCAGAGATTTATGAAAATTTGACAACATAAAAAGTTTGTCAAAACTTGCCAGAAATTCTAAACGCTGAAACTCTTCTACAGAAGGAAATAATTGCGGGTTGTCGTGCATCCACACGGCAGTTTTTCTGGCTTTCACTTTCATTAGCATAGGTTGTTTCCAAGCCCGATGAAAGATTAAGACATTAAAGTTATCTTGGGGATTAAATTTATCAACAGACTGATAAACTACTCCATTATATTCCCCTTCCATATCACCGCATCGATTAAAAACAGTAACCGCGTAGCCTAACTTAACGAATTCTTGACTTAAGTAAATGATCGCTTCCTCGCTTCCGCCAATACCTTGAGTCACAGATAAAGGAGACCAATCTTCTACATGAAATGGAAAATTGGAATAAATTACAATTGAGTTATTGTCCCAGTTCATATTATTGGAATTTTACAAAATTTTTGACATAAATACTATATACTAAACTTATATCTGTGTCAAATAAATTCCTAAAATCAAGAGTATTTAATTTTGTGTCACTGACTCACACCACATTGTTAACGTCGAATTTTGATTGATACACACTTTTTCTATGACTGTCATCACATCATCAGCAAATAACTGTGCTGTTCCAGCGCTTATTACAGGTTGTACATAAATAAAATTGCAAAATAACTGATCATTTAGCGTGAGAACACCTAACCAAAAACAATCACCAGCAATATGTTGAGGAGTAGCAAAGTATAATTCCTTAACCTTGAGCTTATCGGCTTGATGTCGAAATTGAAATTTGCCTCTATTGGAAATTGAAAAAAGATTATTTCTTCCCATAGTATCTTCTTTACTCACCATAGACTTAATCACGATTTTCTTCATGGTATCTATGTCAAGATTACGTAATTTACCTTGTAGTAGTCTAGTTATATGGACACCGCTAATTAAAGAATCATGTATTCGGCACTTACATTCTCTAGCTAAATCCCAAAAAGATGTCTTTGGCTCAATTAACTGATTAAAACCCAGCGCCGATATAAAACAACCTAGATTTTGGCCTGTGATTTCAGGTTCACAATATTTTCTCAAATCTACAGGTAAACCATAGGAGCAATTTACCTGTGTATCTATTGATAGTAATTTACCAGCAGCAAATAGCATTGCGGCACACATAGCACCATGAACAGTTGTTTTTTCTTGTTTGCATTTATCAATTAGTGTCTTAGTCTTTTCTTGACTAAGCATTCGCGGTAGCATCCGAGTCAAACGTTCATTGGCGGATGCTTGATGTTCAATAATTAATTGTGGTGGTAGACTTGGTTGTTCATTTGCGAGTTGATGATTTTCCCTTGGGTTTTGACTGGGAATATTATAATTAACTATAGTTTCTATGGGAGGAATAAATTCTAGGGATTCAACTTGAGATATATTCTCTCCTTCATTAATTTCCTGATAATAAAATAACAGGTCATCAATAAACCGCATACATGATATGCCATCTACAATTCCATGATGAAAGGTAATAATTACTTCACAGCTATTTTGATGTTGATGAGAATACAAAAGAGTTAGGCGACACAGAGGATTATTGCCTGGTGTGAATTTTGTATGTAGTTCTTTTTCAGCAATTTTAATTGCTTCATTTTCATCTTGTTTGTATATAACTTGTACCGGAATTTCCGTTATTCCTGTCGATTGAAAATATAATCCATCCTCAGACTCAACAATGTAAACTTGGAGCATGGGATGACGCTGTTGGACTAATTTAAGAGCTTGTTGAACAAGCTCTGCTTTTAAAATTCCTTCCAGATAGACAACATTTACAATTAGTCCACCTCCCACCTCATTGCCTAGCGCCATCCACATTTCTACCAAACCAAGTTTTCTGCTGAAAGATGTCATTTTAATTTTCTCTGATTTCAAATTTTATCTACATTTATGGAATTGCTCAATTCTCCAAAGTGGAGTTGTTTGCAAGTTAGTTTTTTCATCAACGGCAGGTTCTTTAATTATGATCCCTGTTTTCACAGTTTCATTTGTGTAACTCACTCAATACTTAGGACAGTTTTTGATTGTCAACGGCATAATTAGGGTTTGAGCCAAGTCACGACTCAGGAAAAATCCACAATTCCAGCCATTTTACCCCAAAGTGTCAGAACTATTGTAACTGACTCATCTGGGAGTGTGACAAAGAGGCCTAGGAACTAGACTAAATAAGGGTTGCAGCTTGTATACCCTGTTGAGAAAAGCAAAGTTTATTGGGAGTTAGGTTCATTAATTATGGCACATCTACTGAATATTGAGCCAGATAATGGACTCACAGCTCTCCATCTCAACCAGCGCCAAAGGTACTCCGTCTGCGATATTTTTTTCTGTTCTTTAGGGCGATATAAATACAGCAGTTTTCGCGGTTATGAGGTACAATAGCAACCGCTAGCCAACCAATTTATTAAATGCTGAGGATTTATTAAATTCATGGCAACTGCTATTATTAGATGAATCATAGATGCGTTAGTTGGAGCGGGAGCATCTCAATGAAAGCAGCCAAGCCCAAAATTGGAGTTAGGAGCCAGGAGCCAGTAGTCAGGAGAAAAGAGTCAGAAGGAAGGAGGAAGAAGAAGTGTTGGCGTTGCTGAACTTTAGTATGAATGTACATTTTTTAATCTTTGCCGAAGACAGACTTTTTGTGCCTTGGAGTCTTTTCGTAGAACTTAATTCATACCGTCAATCAGCAATGCCGTTGAAGTTAGTAATGTGTTTGCCCGGGTTGCGCCTGAACAGAAACTGCGACTGGTGGAAGCTTTGCAGTCCAAGGGTGAAATTGTTGCCATGACCGGAGATGGGGTCAATGATGCCCCAGCACTAAAGCAGGCGGATATTGGCATAGCGATGGGGATTACAGGCACGGAAGTTGCCAAAGAAGCGGCGGATATGGTGTTGACCGATGATAACTTTGCCTCCATTGAAGCCACCATAGAAGAAGGACGCACCGTTTATGGCAACCTGCTGAAAACCATTGGGTTTATCCTACCCGTCAATGGTGGAGAAGCGCTGACCATATTGGTGGGAATCTTGGCGGGTACCACCCGGCCAATTTTGCCGGTGCAGATTCTCTGGGTGAACATGGTGAGTTCCGTCGCCCTAAGTGCCACTCTAGCATTTGAGCCAAAATCGGCTGAGACTATGCAGCGATCGCCCCGCCGCCCCAATGAACCCCTATTAACGAAAAAATTGCTGTGGCGCATCCTGATTATTTCTATCTTCAATCTCATTGCTGTACTTGGCATTTTTGAATGGGCTTCACAAGCCACAGGTAATATTAATTTGGCTCGGACAATGGCAGTCCATACGCTGGTTTCCGCAGAAACCTTTTACTTATTGAGTATTAGCCAATGTATTCCATCTCTGTTTGCGTATTTAAAAGATCGCACTCAAGAAATTGCTGTTATTCCTGCGATCGGTGTGGGTTGTGTGTTTATATTTCAAGTTTTCTTTAGCCAGTTGAGTTTCCTAAACCCGCTATTTGCTACCCAACCGCTTAGTTTTATCCAAGCTCTCATTTGTATCGGTGCAGGGATTCCAGTCATTGTGCCTGCTATGTTTTTAAAGCGGTTTGCTCCTCTTGCTTAAAGTGATAGCGATCGTCACTTTAATTGGTGCGGCTGGAATTTATGCGTTTGAGCGCGAACTTCCTAATCGATCGCGCTAAGCTGTGGAGCATTTAAACCAGTAACTAGGCTTGTATGGTGCGTCAGGAGTGAACACTGACGCGCTTATGCGGGAAACACTTCTGTAATGACGCACCCTACTATCGTCTTTTAAATGCCGAACAGCTTAGACCTGTGAATTGCTAACCTGGGATTTGAGCATGAGGTCGATCGCTCTCGATGCGATAGTAGAGAAAAGATTATGTCTGTCCAATTATAGATCACCTTTTACTCTAAACTCTTCCAAGCGAGAGATGATTTTTGATTTTTTGAAATTTACTATAATACTACCCTCTAACCACTAAAACAAAAAAATTAAAATAATGGAAAAAACAAGCCGAATAAATTCATGACAGGGAATCAAAAAACAACTTGCTCTAGGATAAATATCTGATTGCACTGTCCAATAGTGCCGACACTTTTTCTATAGTACCATGGCTAATTTTCTATGACTTTGAGCCACGGTGGATAATTAAATCAATGTCATGTCCACTCCTGACTTGCATTTAATTCGACTTTTTTATGTTCCTTGCCCTCTAAAGCTTGTAGTATCGTCCCCAAAAATCCCCGCACTATTGAATGTTAACCTGGTTCTATTTATTACATTGACACGAGAAACTCATGGAAAACACATTGTTCGATCGCACATTCCGCGACAGCGAAGGCAAAATTGTTATAGCTCAGATGCCAAATCTACCACTGAGTGTCGGGATTGTAGCTAGTTTATTAACGCTCATTGTTACAACAGGTAAAATTAATTTAGGCTTGGAGCTAGTAGCCTTTGGCACTTTGTTTACTTGGGCTTGGGAAGAATTATTTCAAGGCGTTAATTACTTTCGTAGAGTATTAGGTCTGATTGTGCTTGTTGGTCTAATTGCGGGGAAAATTCAATAATTAGGTAAGCATAATACCAATTTTTTATAAGGTTGCATAGAATCCGATCCCCCCTAGCCCCCCGCCGGAGGGGGGGACAAGATTCTTCTCAAATTCCCCCAACAACTAGGGGGATTTAGGGGAATCGAGATATGTTCAACTTCACATTAAATTGGTATAAATCAAATCAATAAGGTATATAACCCTGGGAGTATCTCAATGAAAGCAGCCAAGCCCAAAATTGGAGTTTTGAGGCAGGAGTTTTGAGGCTCTCTTGCTGCGGGGAAAGAGGAAGAAGGAAGGAGCCAAAATAAGTGTTTTTACAAATATGAGATGCTCCCTCCCGATCGCGGGCATAGTGATCAGTCTTCTGAAGATTGATGAAATGCGTGGCGAAAAGACAGAACAACCTTCTAGTTGATGAAGAAGCTAGTTGGCTTGAGGTTTCGGTTAAGATATTTTGTTTTAAGTCTCTGGGAGAGCAATTACAGCGTTTCCCGCTGTTATGAGGTACAGTAGCAGCAATTAGCAAACCAATTTCTTAAATGTTTAGGGTTGATTAA
>NZ_JAUBPW010000136.1:0-4505 GCF_036700965.1 Microcoleus sp. Pol8_D6
AAAGTCACCGTTTTCTCGGTATACAATCTAAGGCTGCGCTGACAAGAGCTGGTTGCCGAAAGGTGGTTGGACTTGAAGGTGTGTGGGGGTGGATGGAGACGCCAGGCGGCTTCAGAAACTTCCAAAAAGTTTGACGGAACTTAAAAAACCGTGCTAGAATTCAAGGCTCAGCTGATCGCAGCTAAGTCGGCAGAAAGAAGAAGATGGAAGTCTGAATCTGACTGCAAAGATCCTTAAAAATATACAGCCGATAAGCGTGGGCGTTTGATGGCGAGTGCCAAGTTCTTTGGAACTAGTGCTTAGCACTACAAACGCTCATGAGATAGAAGTGAAGTTCACTTCAATTCTTTTTTATGAGTTGCTCGAAAGAGCGAAAAAATCAAGATCGAACTGTAGAGTTTGATCCTGGCTCAGATTGAACGCTGGCGGCATGCCTTACACATGCAAGTCGAACGGTAACAGGTCTTCGGATGCTGACGAGTGGCGAACGGGTGAGTAATACATCGGAACGTGCCCGATCGTGGGGGATAACGGAGCGAAAGCTTTGCTAATACCGCATACGATCTACGGATGAAAGCAGGGGACCGCAAGGCCTTGCGCGGACGGAGCGGCCGATGGCAGATTAGGTAGTTGGTGGGATAAAAGCTTACCAAGCCGACGATCTGTAGCTGGTCTGAGAGGACGACCAGCCACACTGGGACTGAGACACGGCCCAGACTCCTACGGGAGGCAGCAGTGGGGAATTTTGGACAATGGGCGAAAGCCTGATCCAGCCATGCCGCGTGCAGGATGAAGGCCTTCGGGTTGTAAACTGCTTTTGTACGGAACGAAAAGACTCCTTCTAATAAAGGGGGTCCATGACGGTACCGTAAGAATAAGCACCGGCTAACTACGTGCCAGCAGCCGCGGTAATACGTAGGGTGCAAGCGTTAATCGGAATTACTGGGCGTAAAGCGTGCGCAGGCGGTTATGTAAGACAGATGTGAAATCCCCGGGCTCAACCTGGGAACTGCATTTGTGACTGCATAGCTAGAGTACGGTAGAGGGGGATGGAATTCCGCGTGTAGCAGTGAAATGCGTAGATATGCGGAGGAACACCGATGGCGAAGGCAATCCCCTGGACCTGTACTGACGCTCATGCACGAAAGCGTGGGGAGCAAACAGGATTAGATACCCTGGTAGTCCACGCCCTAAACGATGTCAACTGGTTGTTGGGTCTTCACTGACTCAGTAACGAAGCTAACGCGTGAAGTTGACCGCCTGGGGAGTACGGCCGCAAGGTTGAAACTCAAAGGAATTGACGGGGACCCGCACAAGCGGTGGATGATGTGGTTTAATTCGATGCAACGCGAAAAACCTTACCCACCTTTGACATGTACGGAATCCTTTAGAGATAGAGGAGTGCTCGAAAGAGAACCGTAACACAGGTGCTGCATGGCTGTCGTCAGCTCGTGTCGTGAGATGTTGGGTTAAGTCCCGCAACGAGCGCAACCCTTGCCATTAGTTGCTACGAAAGGGCACTCTAATGGGACTGCCGGTGACAAACCGGAGGAAGGTGGGGATGACGTCAAGTCCTCATGGCCCTTATAGGTGGGGCTACACACGTCATACAATGGATGGTACAAAGGGTCGCCAACCCGCGAGGGGGAGCCAATCCCATAAAGCCATTCGTAGTCCGGATCGCAGTCTGCAACTCGACTGCGTGAAGTCGGAATCGCTAGTAATCGTGGATCAGAATGTCACGGTGAATACGTTCCCGGGTCTTGTACACACCGCCCGTCACACCATGGGAGCGGGTTCTGCCAGAAGTAGTTAGCCTAACCGCAAGGAGGGCGATTACCACGGCAGGGTTCGTGACTGGGGTGAAGTCGTAACAAGGTAGCCGTATCGGAAGGTGCGGCTGGATCACCTCCTTTCTGGAAAACCGCATTCAAAATTGAACGCCCACACTTATCGGTTGTTGGAAAAGGGTCTGTAGCTCAGCTGGTTAGAGCACTGTGTTGATAACGCAGGGGTCGTTGGTTCGAGCCCAACTAGACCCACCAAATTCCGAGGACGAAGGCTGCGGCGCGCGAAGAGCGCGGCGTGGACAGTGATCGAGATGGGGGATTAGCTCAGCTGGGAGAGCACCTGCTTTGCAAGCAGGGGGTCGTCGGTTCGATCCCGTCATCCTCCACCAACGACTGCAGACAAAACAACAACAAGTTTAGTAAGAAATTACTCAACACCAAAGCGGCTTTGAATCAGAAATGATGCGAGGCTGTTTTGTTGTTGATCAATATCGATTGATCAATCGGCTGTTCTTTAAAAATTCATAGAGTCGAATCAGAGTTGTCGGCGGAAACTGCACATTCGTAAAGGTTTAGTGCAGACCGTGCCGCCGGCAACAAGAATTTTTGATTGCGTCAAAACGAATATTCAAACCTAGTTTGAAATTCTTAAGTAATACGATGACAGATCGAGAGATCTGAAGTTGTTTACGGCATAACGCGTCAGGTGAAAGACCTGGCAAGTCCTTGAAGATTACGGCGATATCTTGAAAGAGATGTCAAAGTTATAGGGTCAAGTGACTAAGAGCATGTGGTGGATGCCTTGGCGATTACAGGCGACGAAAGACGTGATAGCCTGCGATAAGCTTCGGGGAGCTGGCAAATAAGCTTTGATCCGGAGATTTCTGAATGGGGAAACCCACCTCGCAAGAGGTATCGCATGATGAATACATAGTCATGCGAGGCGAACCGGGTGAACTGAAACATCTCAGTAGCTCGAGGAAAAGACATCAACCGAGATTCCGAAAGTAGTGGCGAGCGAAATCGGAAGAGCCTTCTAGTGATAGCACGACTGTTAGCAAAGCGGAATGGAAAGTCCGGCCATAGTGGGTGATAGCCCCGTATGCGAAAACAGACGTGTGGTACTAAGTTAGAGAAAAGTAGGGCGGGACACGAGAAATCCTGTCTGAATATGGGGGGACCATCCTCCAAGGCTAAATACTCGTAATCGACCGATAGTGAACCAGTACCGTGAGGGAAAGGCGAAAAGAACCCCGGGAGGGGAGTGAAATAGATCCTGAAACCGCATGCTTACAAAAAGTAGGAGCCCGCAAGGGTGACTGCGTACCTTTTGTATAATGGGTCAGCGACTTACATTCAGTGGCAAGGTTAACCGAATAGGGAAGCCGTAGAGAAATCGAGTCCGAATAGGGCGAATCAGTCGCTGGGTGTAGACCCGAAACCAAGTGATCTATCCATGGCCAGGATGAAGGTGCCGTAACAGGTACTGGAGGTCCGAACCGACTAGTGTTGCAAAACTAGCGGATGAGCTGTGGATAGGGGTGAAAGGCTAAACAAACTTGGAAATAGCTGGTTCTCTCCGAAAACTATTTAGGTAGTGCCTCAAGTATTACCGTCGGGGGTAGAGCACTGTTTAGGCTAGGGGGTCATGGCGACTTACCAAACCTATGCAAACTCCGAATACCGACGAGTACAGCTTGGGAGACAGAGCACCGGGTGCTAACGTCCGGACTCAAGAGGGAAACAACCCAGACCGCCAGCTAAGGTCCCTAAAATTGGCTAAGTGGGAAACGAAGTGGGAAGGCTAAAACAGTCAGGATGTTGGCTTAGAAGCAGCCATCATTTAAAGAAAGCGTAATAGCTCACTGATCGAGTCGTCCTGCGCGGAAGATGTAACGGGGCTAAGCCAGTTACCGAAGCTGCGGATGTGCAATTTATTGCACGTGGTAGGAGAGCGTTCTGTAGGCCTGTGAAGGTGTCTGGTAACGGATGCTGGAGGTATCAGAAGTGCGAATGCTGACATGAGTAGCGTTAAAGGGGGTGAAAAGCCCCCTCGCCGTAAGCGCAAGGTTTTCTACGCAACGTTCATCGGCGTAGAGTGAGTCGGCCCCTAAGGCGAGGCAGAGATGCGTAGCTGATGGGAAACAGGTCAATATTCCTGTACCGATGTGTAGTGCGATGTGGGGACGGAGAAGGTTAGCTCAGCCAACTGTTGGATATGTTGGTTCAAGCCTGTAGTCGTGCCTGGTAGGCAAATCCGCCGGGCTTAGATGAGGGGTGATAACGAGTCTGCTTGCAGACGAAGTGAGTGATACCCTGCTTCCAGGAAAAGCCACTAAGCTTCAGCTACACACGACCGTACCGCAAACCGACACTGGTGCGCGAGATGAGTATTCTAAGGCGCTTGAGAGAACTCAGGAGAAGGAACTCGGCAAATTGATACCGTAACTTCGGGAGAAGGTATGCCCCAAGTAGGTGAACTCGAACAGAGGGAGCCCAACGGGGTTGCAAAAAATCGGTGGCTGCGACTGTTTAATAAAAACACAGCACTCTGCAAACACGAAAGTGGACGTATAGGGTGTGACGCCTGCCCGGTGCTGGAAGATTAAATGATGGGGTGCAAGCTCTTGATTGAAGTCCCAGTAAACGGCGGCCGTAACTATAACGGTCCTAAGGTAGCGAAATTCCTTGTCGGGTAAGTTCCGACCTGCACGA
>NZ_JAUBPW010000052.1:0-50097 GCF_036700965.1 Microcoleus sp. Pol8_D6
TTTTACTCGGCATTGACTTTTCATAAATATGGTTATATTGTATAATACAATATGCGTTTTAAATGCACAACAGCTTATGCCAAATTCAAATAATCAAGTTTCATCAAGTGCGATCGCCTTTATAGATACTCAAGTAGAAAATTATCAAAGTTTGATTGCCGGAGTAAAGCCGGGTACGGAAGTAGTCGTTTTGGATGGGAATAAAGATGCGATCGACCAAATTACTGATATTTTAGCTCTTCGTACTAATATTGACAGCATTCACATCGTTTCTCACGGTGCTCCGGGTAGCTTGCAACTGGGCGACGTTCGCTTTAGTTTAGATGATATAGAGTGCGATCGGGATTCTCTACAGCAATGGTTTTCGCCACAAACCGACTCAAGGAGCAAAAATCGACCTAATATCCTCCTCTACGGGTGCTGTGTAGCAGCAGGCGAGACAGGAAAAGCATTTGTCAAACGCTTGAGTGACTTAACCGGGGCAAGAGTTGCGGCTTCCCACAACCTCACCGGAAGTGTAGCAAAGGGCGGGGACTGGGAACTAGAAGTCAGAACCGGGAAAATAGAAACCCCGCTGGTATTTGAAGCCGAAGTATTAGCAGCTTACGAGTATGTTTTGAATACTTTTGGTGCTGCGACTAATTTTCCCATAACCTACAGTCTCCGTAAAGTTGCGACTGCGGACTTTAACAAAGACGGCAATCTTGACCTAGCCTTTGCCACCACTGGAGAGAATCGCAACGTCTCGATCGCATTGGGAGATGGCACTGGCCAATTTGGCGCTGCCACTAATCTTAACACCAGTCCGCCAAGCGCTGTCACTACCTGGTCTGTCGCTGTAGGCGACTTTAACCAAGACGGTAATTCTGACTTGGTTACGGCCAATTCTTCTACTAACGACGTTTCTCTCCTGTTAGGAAATGGCGATGGCACTTTTGGTGCAGCCACCTACTTTGGTGGGGTGTTAGGTCCCGCTAGCGTCGCTGTGGGAGACTTCAACGGGGATGGCAATTTAGATTTAGCTACAGTCAATCAAACCTCTAACAACGTCTCCATCTTGCCGGGTAATGGTAATGGTAGTTTTGGCGCAGTCACTAATTTGAGCTTGGGGTCAGATTATTATTCAAATCCCTATTTTGTGCTTGTCGGCGACTTTAACAAAGATGGCAAGTCTGACTTAGCGACAGCGAACGTTGGTTATAATAACAGCGTATCAATCCTGTTGCAGAATGCTAATAGCACTTTCGGCGCCGCCACTAACTTTACCGTTGGAAATAGCCCTAAATACATTGCTGTAGGAGACTTTAACGGGGACAACAATCCTGACTTAGCAACCAGCAATGAAACCTCAAACAACGTATCAATACTGTTAGGAGATGGCACTGGAAGCTTTAGTGGAGCTACCAACTTTAGCGTTGGAACACAACCCCTTGCTATTGCTAGTGGTGACTTCAATGCAGATGGAAAAGTCGATTTAGCCACAGCCAACAATGGATCGGGCGATGTCTCCGTCTTGTTTGGAAGTGGCAATGGCAGCTTTGCGACTGCCACTAATTTTATTGTGGGAACCAATCCCCAAGGTATTATTGTAGGCGATTTTAACAAAGATGGCTTATCTGATTTAGCTACGGCGAACTTTGGCGGTCAAAACACCTCGATTCTGCTAAATACAACCCCGGCGGTAAATTTCGGTGCTGCAACTTACAGTGGCACTGAAGGAACTGCGGATACAGTAGTCAATATTCCCGTTACTATCAGTGCCACTCCCTTAAGCGATGTAGTTGTACCGATCGCAATTAACCCCAGCAGCACAGCCACCACTTCAGAGTACACAATTTCGCCTACCACTGTTACTTTCCCCGCCGGCACTACTACTCTCACTCAGAATGTTGCTGTCACGATCACACCTGACAGTATTCCTGAGAACGATGAAACAGTAATTCTCGACATTGGCATAATTACTACTGGAAACTTGGTTGGTACAACAAATCAAGCCACACTGACTATTGCAGCTAACCAGCCAATTTCTTACGCCATTGCGGCTGATATTCCCAGTATCGTCGAAGGCAATACTGACACAACTCCCGTAACTTTTACCGTGACTCGCAGCGGTGGCACAGATGTAGCAAGTAGCGTCAATTATACGATCGCCGGAACTGCTACAAACGTCAGCGATTACAACCGCATCGGCGACACTTCTGGGGCAACGGGTATTAGCGGGACAATCAACTTTGCTGCGGGTGAAGTTTCTAAAACTATCACATTAAATGTGGTAGGCGACGGATTAGTAGAACCCGACGAAACAGTTGGGGTTACGCTATCGAATCCTGTTGCACCTGGGCCGACACCTACCACTACTACTGCAACTGCTACAACTACCATCACAAATGATGACACAGCAGGTTTCAGCATTGCACCTACGAACATCACTGCTACCGAAGGCGGCGCAACTGGCAGTTACAAAGTCAAGTTAACTTCGGAACCGACGGCACCGGTTAATATTAGCTTTAATACGGGCAATGCAATTAGCCCGATCGCCACACCGATTACTTTTGACAGCACTAACTGGAATGTCGATCAAACTGTCACTGTTAGTGCGATCGACGACAGTGTAGCACAAGGAACCCACAGCGGCACGATCGCTCACACAGTTACCAGTACCGATGCCAGTTATAACGCCAAAGCGATGCCCGATGTTACGGCATCAATTAGTGATAACGATAGTCCCGGTGTTTCCATTGTGCAATCGGCAGGCAGTACAAATATTGCTGAAGGCGGTGCAACGGCTACCTACGGAGTGGTTTTGACTACCGCACCTGCTGCCAACGTTACGATTAATTTTGACACTGGGACTCAAATTAGTGCGATCGCACCGATTACCTTCGACACGACTAACTGGAATGTGGCGCAACCAGTCACAGTCACGGCTACAGACGATGCGGTTGTGGAAGGGCCGCACACAGGCAGTATTTCTCATACGGCTGCTAGTGCTGATAGTAAGTATAGTTCGATCCCGATTCCGGGCGTGACAGTGGCGATTACTGATAACGATGTAGCACCGCCGACACCGACACCAGTCAC
The DNA here is from genome assembly GCF_036700965.1 of Microcoleus sp. Pol8_D6. Taxonomy (NCBI): domain Bacteria; kingdom Bacillati; phylum Cyanobacteriota; class Cyanophyceae; order Oscillatoriales; family Microcoleaceae; genus Microcoleus; species Microcoleus sp. Pol8_D6. The sequence continues at coordinate 3,082 of NZ_JAUBPW010000052.1, forward strand.
TCCGACACCAACGCCGACACCCGTCACTCCGACACCAACGCCGACACCAGTCACTCCGACACCAACGCCGACACCCGTCACTCCGACACCGACACCAGTCACACCGACACCAACACCACTCACTCCGACGCCGACACCGACACCAGTCACTCCGACGCCAACGCCAGTCACTCCGACGCCAACGCCAGTCACACCGACACCAACACCAGTCACTCCGACGCCGACACCGACACCAGTCACTCCGACGCCGACACCAACACCAGTCACTCCGACGCCGACACCGACACCAGTCACTCCGACGCCGACACCGACACCACCGCCAACTGCTGGTACGATCGACACACAGAAGAATTGGTGCGGCGTAGAAGCTGGATTGGATAAACTTCAGAAAATTCTTGACAACCAATTACAGGCAGTTAACCTACCCATTGTCGGCCCACTGAAGAACATTTCCCCAGATTTTATTAGCAACTTCAAGACTAAGCTAGTCGATGCAGTTAAAAATGGGGCAAATCAAAGTATCAGTCAGTTAGAAAGTAGCATCCGCACAGCACTTGGGCCAGATTTCACAGTCGCTCTAACTGGGAATTCGACACCTGATGAAAACACGTTGCTAATTACCCTTGGCAAACAATATCAGTTTCCCGACATCAATCTCTCTAAAAACTTAGGAGTACCGGCATTAAGCTTAGATGTAGATGGGAAAGCCAAATCAAAATACAACTACAATTTGTCCCTAGGAGTTGGTGTTAGTAAAGATTTCGGCTGTTACATAGATACTGACAAAACCAAGTTAACCGCCAACATTGACTTCGGCCTAAATGACCAATTCAAGACAAAAGGCAACTTAGGCTTTTTCCAAGTAGACCTCGCCAACGATCCCAAAAAACCGACTAAAGTCGATGCCAACCTCGAAGTCAAGCTGAAGGACTTAGACAATCTTGGTGGGCCCAATGATGGCTCTCGCCTCACCCTGCCAGAACTGCAAGGTAACTATCAGTTCAAAGACTTATTCAATGCCAACTTAAAGAGCAATGCCAATCTCGGTCTCACCGCAAAGACCAGCATCAACGGCAATGCTGCCTTCCCCTCCTATAACTTCGACTTAGCAGTTAATTGGCCGATCCTAAATTACGCTAACGGTCAATTAACCGGGCCGCAAAAGCCCGCAGTTGCATTTAACAATATGCAACTAGATTTGGGGACATTTGTAAACAACTTTGCCAAACCAGTGATTGGTAAAATTTCCGATGTCATTAAACCATTTCGACCAGTTATCAACTTGCTGAATGCCGACACCAAGTTACTGTCTAAACTAGGGATAGCGGGGCCGTTTGATAAAAATAAGGATGGCAAAGTTAGCGTACTAGAACTGGCAGCAAAAATCTCTGGTCGCGATATCGATACTCGCTTTTTAGATGCAGTTGCCAAGGTTGATAAAGTTGTTAGTTTGGCAAACCAAATAGCAAACTCTCCCGATAAAATCGACTTGGGTTCCTACACTCTGGGGAATATAGATGTTACCGCTCAAAGTGCTAATCTTCAGAATGCTTCCCCAGTGCCAAAAACTGCTGTACAGCAAACCGCTAAGCAACAAATTAACTCCAAAACAAATGGCAAGGTCAAGGAATTTTTAAATGCTTTGCAAGACATTGATGGCTTTGATGTGCCACTCTTGACCAAACCGCAAACCGCGATTCAATTGCTGATAGGTAAACCGGATGTTCCGGTATTCACCTATCAGATGCCCAAACTGGGATTTAACTTTAATATTCGGAAAGATTTTCCGATATGGGGGCCCATCAATGGTTTACTTGAAGGCAAGTTTAGTGCTTCAGCTCATCTAGGATTTGGGTACGATACCTACGGATTAAACCAGTGGAAAAACTCGAATTTTGCTGCGGGTTCTGCTGGCAAAGTTTTGGATGGATTCTATGTAAGCGATCGCGAAAATGCTGACGGCACAGGACGAGATGTTGACGAACTCACACTTGACGCTAGTATTGCGGTGGGTGCTGGGATAGACGCGAAAATTGTCTCCGGTTATGTCAAAGGTGGAATTCAAGGAAAAGTCGGCATCGATTTGATAGATATTGGAGAATTTCAGCCCAAAAAAGGCGGTGACGGCAAAATCCGAACATCGGAAATTACTTCCCGCATCAGCAAACCCTCGCAACTGTTTGATGTAACAGGAAAAGTCAATGCTTTTTTGGGTGCTGAAGTTAAGTCAATTTCAGTTAAAATCTGTAAGAAAACTATTCCAGCAGTAAAAGTTTGGACGCCGTTCGGTCGCAAAACCATCACCCCTGAATTCAACCTACCTTATCCCTGCGGATTAGATTACAAAAAAGTCTACGATAAGAGCTTTGCCACATTTGAGTTAGCTAAGTTTAGTTTAGGACCGAGTTCTAGCACTAGGGGCAAAGCAATTAACGGTTACATGGCCGGGGCGACAGTCTTCTTCGATGCCAACTTTAATGGAATCCAAGATGAAAACGAACCGTTTTCAATTACTAACGCAGAGGGCAGCTTTGACTTAGATGTCTCTCTTGACCAATTCGACAAAAATAATAGCGGCGACCTTGAACCGGATGAAGGCAAAATTGTACTGATAGATGGCATCAATACCTCTACTTATTTGCCACAGCAAACGCCCCTATTTGCCACACCAGATGCTACTGTCGTCACTCCGTTAACTACCCTATTGACCCAGTTAATCGAGCAAGGTACTGACCCTAATCAGGCGCAAATTCAAGTAAAATCTGCACTGGGAGTGTCGTCAGGAATTGACTTGACTAGCTACGATCCGCTACAGGCAATTACTCAAAACGACCCGAACGGTTTGGCGGTTTATGCAGCACACGCTCAGGTACAAAACACCATTGTTTTGATAACTGATTTAATTAGCGGTGCTTCAAATACCGCGAAAAATGAGATTGCCGATCGCGTAATTTCCGCCGTTGCCAATCAAATTAAATCTGGCACTGTCGATTTAAGCAATTCAACGCAATTGCAGGCCATTATTGAGTCGGCGACAAGCCAACTGCAAGTACCGCAAGTATCTAGTATTGCTTCGGATGTTGCCTCTATTATTGCCGAGGGAAATCAGCGAATTGGTGCGATCGCCTCCAGCAATTCCTCGCCCTCAGATGCCGCCACAGAAATCGCCCGCATACAAAAAGTCGCACAAGGAGAAGTATCCCAAGATTTACTGCAAGTTGCAGCCGGAAATAAGACGATTCAGTCGGCAATTTCCGAAAATACTGGTGCATCTCTAAATACCAAAATTCAGTCGGCAACAGCTAACAATCCCACAGTCCGCAATACCTTAGATACTGATGAGTCTAGCGCACCATCTACACCCGATGAACCATTCCCAGAAAGCGGTATTGAATTCGTTAAAGATGGGGAAAATACTACCGAAAGCACCGATGGCGATGATACCCTCATGGGCAGCGCTAGCGATGATATATTGCGCGGTAAAAAAGGGAATGACCTGTTGTTTAGCCTTGATGGGAATGATTGGATGAATGGCAATCAGGGGAACGACTTAACAGATGGTGGAATTGGGGACGATACGCTTTATGGCGGAAAGGGTTTTGATACTTTGACTGGTGGTGCCAGCAGTGACTTCCTTTCTGGCAATCGAGGTGAAGATATCCTAATTGGTGAAAAAGCCGACGATACTCTCTACGGCGGTCAAGGCAATGATATTCTGCTAGGAGGTCAGGGTAACGATTTCCTCAGCGGCGATTTGGGCCAGGATACCTTAGTAGGGGATGTAGGCAATGATAAATTCTTACTCTCTACCAATTCTGGTATTGATACAATTGATGACTTTGAAGTCGGTCAAGACTTGTTAGTATTGGGTAACGGGTTGAGTTTCTCGCAATTGGCAATTGCCGAAGATAGCGGTTCAACTTTAATTCGGTTTGCCCAAACAGGGGAGATTTTAGCTTCTCTCAGTAGTGTTTCTGCTAGCAATATTAGTGCGGTTAATTTCGGATTGCTTTAAGAAAGATGTGGGTTCAAGCACTTATTCTATCGGACTTTCAAGTAAGTACGTGAAGCGAAGCTATCCCGTAGGGAATCCCCCCTAAAGATGGTAGGAAATAAGTTTTAGGGGCGGGTTTTACCAAAAATAATTGCCTAAAACCAATTATCTCGTAAACCCGCCCCCACCCTTGCCCGAAAATCCGCCAGGGGTTGAAGCTAACGGCGGAATCCCATCGCACATCTGTATCAAAAATCCCGCTCTTAATATTTCAGTCTAATCACACTTGCTATTGAACAGTTTTTGTGTCATATTCTCCACCTCGATATCGCTCATCCGCAATATTTTTTAATAAAATTCCCCAACTTTATCAAAACTTTAATTAAATAGGGGTTTATAAAGAAAACTTTATATAGATTTTCTCAAAAAACAGTTATTGTTACTACAACCTTGAGAAAGTGTTTCCGATGTAATTCGCGAAACAGGGGAATCATTGTCTTTTTTTTAGCTATTAGTAGGTGCAGTATGCCAAATTTAAATAATCAAGTTTCACCAAATGCGATCGCCTTGATTGATACTAAAGTAGAAAATTATCAAAGTTTAGTCGCTGGGGTAAAACCGGGTACGGAAGTAGTCGTTTTGGATGGGAACCGGGATGCGATCGACCAAATTACTCAAATTTTAGCTCTTCGTACCAATATTGACAGCATTCACATTGTTTCTCACGGTGCTCCGGGTAGCTTGCAACTCGGCGACGTTCGCTTTAGTTTAGATGATATAGAGTGCGATCGGGATGATCTACAGCAATGGTTTTCGCCACCAACCGACTCAAGGAGCAAAAATCGACCGAATATCCTGCTGTACGGGTGCTCAGTAGCAGCAGGCGAGACAGGTAAAGCATTTGTCAAACGCTTGAGTGAGTTAACCGGGGCCTTTGTTGCCGCTTCCAAAAACCTTACGGGAAGTGTAGCAAAAGGTGGCGACTGGGAACTGGAAGTCAGAACCGGTTCAATAGAAACGCCGCTGGTATTTGAAGCCGAAGTATTAGCAGCTTACGAGTATGTTTTGAATAGTTTTGGTGCTGCGACTAATTTTGGCGCAGGGTCAGGTCCCAGAGGTATTAATGTAGGGGATTTCAACGCTGATACTTTCCCAGACTTGGTAGTAATTAACCAGAATGACGACAACGTTTCAATTTTGTTAGGGAATGGCACAGGGGGTTTTGGCACAGCTACCAATTTTGCCGTAGGTTCAAGTCCGCTTTACGTCACCTCGGGACTGTTTAACAATGACAATTTCCCCGACTTAGCAGTAGTAAATAGTAGTAATATCTCAATTCTGTTAGCAAATGGTACTGGTGGCTTCTATTTAGGTAATGATTTCAATGTGGGTAATACTCCCCTTTCCATAGCTGTGGGGAACTTTAACACCGACACTTTCCTCGATTTAGCAGTGGTAAACGCTAATCCTCAAGGTGCTTCTGGTAGCGTGTCAATTTTGTTGGGGAATGGTGCTGGCAGCTTTGGGGCTGCCACTAATTTCAATGTTGGTGCGATTCCTGGTTCCGTTGTTGTAGGCAACTTTAACACTGACAGTTTCCCCGATTTAGCGGTTGGCAACAGCTTCTCTAATAATGTCTCAATTCTGTTAGGAAATGGTACGGGCGGATTTGGTGCAGCTACTAATTTTGGGGGTGTGCCAACTCCAAATTCGATCGCCACTGGGGACTTTAACGGAGACACTTACCTCGACTTGGCCACAGCTAATGGCAGCTCTAACAGTGTCTCAATTCTATTGGGAAATGGCACAGGCGGCTTTGGCGCGGCCACTAATGTTAGCGCGGGGGCAGGGCTTTCCGGGATTGTTGTGAAAGACTTTAGCGGAGATGGCATACTTGATTTAGCAGTAACAGGAACCAGCGGCGCTGCAATTTTAGTAGGCAACGGCAATGGCGGTTTTAGTGCACCGATTAACTTTGCTGCGGGAACAAGTCCAACTTCCATTATTTCAGGCAACTTTAACGCTGACACTCTCCCGGATTTGGCAGTAGCGAACAACGGTTCAGATAACGTTTCGGTGCTGCTAAATACACCCAATACGGTATCCTTCGTTCCTCCCAAAATAGGTAACACTTACAACGTTAATGAAGGCACCACCGACACAGTAATTGATGTCCCGGTTACTATCAGCGGTGGCACTCCCTTAAGTGATGTAACTGTACCAATTGTCATAGATCCCAGCAGCACTGCTACTCAAGGTGCAGACTACACTCTTTCAACTACATCCCTTACTTTCTCTGCAGGCACTACTACTCTCCCCCAGAATATTGCCGTAACTATTAAAGCTGACAATATCGTTGACAGTAACGAACAATTAGTTCTCAATTTTGGCACAATTACAGGCGGTGTCGCCGATGCAAGTCAAGGAAAAGTGGCAATATTGGACAGGAATAGTTCTTATTCAATTGTCGCCGACAATCCCACAGTTACCGAAGGCAATTCCGGCGCTACTCCTGCCACATTTACTATTACTCGCAGCGGCAGCACGGAACTTTGGAGTACCGTAGATTATGCCATTACCGGCACTGCGACTAACGGCACTGATTACAACAATATCGGCGGCACTTCTGGCGGAACGGCTGCCACTGGTAAAATCAGTTTTGCTGCGGGCGAAACATCCAAGACTATTACTTTGGATGTGTTGGGAGATGGCAATATAGAACCGGATGAAACTGTTGCCATTACTTTATCAAATTCAGTTTCACCGGGTGGCGCACCGACTATTGCGACACCTACCGCTACGGCTACTATCAAAAATGATGACACTGCCGGCATCACTGTCAGTCCAAAGGCCATATCAACAACAGAAGTTGGCGGTAAGGCAGAATTTACAGTCAAATTAAACGCTGCACCAACAGCTAACGTTACCATCGATTTGAGTGGTTTCAATCCAGCAGAGGGAACAGTTTCTCCTAATAGCTTAACTTTCACTCCCGCTAGCTACAGTGAACAAACAATAACGGTGACTGGGGTTGACGATGCGGTAGCTGATGGCCCTCAAGTTTACAAAATTGTCACGGCTGCTGCTGTGAGTACCGATGCTAATTACAATAACCTCGATCCTGATGATGTCACCGTCACCAACAGTGACAATGAAACTCCGGGAATTACAATTAATCCGACGGCGGGATTAACTACGGGTGAAGATGGCACAAAGGCTAACTTTACTGTGGTTCTGAATACTCAGCCGACTGCTGATGTGACTATCGGTTTGAACCCGGATAATGTTGCCGAGGGAACTGTTTCCCCTGCTAGCATAACTTTCACTCCGGCTACCTGGAATACACCGCAGCCGGTGACAGTAACAGGGGTTAACGATAGCATTGCTGACGGCAATATTGACTACAAAATAGTCACAGCACTTGCTGTTAGCGACGATCCGAATTATAAGCTAGATGCAGCGGATGTTAGCATTACCAATAAAGACGATGATACCGCTGGTATTTCTATTACTCCCACGCAAACAACTGCTACAGAAGACGGTGCAAATGGCAGTTATGAGCTCAAGTTAACGTCGCAGCCGATCGCCCCTGTTACCATTAACTTTAATGCCGGAAGTCAAATAAATGCGATCGCGCCTGTTATCTTTGACAGCACGAATTGGAATGTTGCCAAAACAGTCACTGTCACCGCTACCGATGACAGCAAAGCCGAAGGTACGCACAGCGGCACGATCGCTCACACTGTTACCAGTACCGACACTAAGTATACTGGCACAACAATTCAGGATGTCAATGTAGCGATTACCGACAACGACACAGCAGGTGTCAGCATTACACCTACGAGCACAACTGCTGCTGAAGGGGGTGTGAATGGCAGTTATGGCATCAAGTTAATGTCGCAGCCGATCGCCCCTGTAACTATCACTCTCACAACAGGTAATCAGATAGAGGCGATCGCCCCTGTGACTTTCACTGCTGATAATTGGCAGACGGCTCAAACCGTTACGGTGAAAGCTGTTGACGATACGATTGTCGAAGGCGCGCACAGCGGCACTATTGCTCACAGTGTGAGTGGGGGTGATGCTAAGTATAATGTGGTTGTGGTGCCAGGGGTGACAGTGGCGATCTCTGATAACGATGTAGCGCCAGTGCCAGTAGTTGTTGATCCGCCATTAGTCGTCGATCCGGTAGTAGTCGTCGATCCGGTAGTAGTCGTCGAGCCGCCAGTAGTCGTCGAGCCGCCAGTAGTCGTCGAGCCGCCAGTAGTAGTTGAGCCACCAGTAGTAGTTGAGCCACCAGTAGTCGTCGATCCGCCAGTAGTCGTCGATCCGCCAGTCGTTGTCGATCCGCCAGTCGTTGTCAATCCGCCAGTCGTTGTCAATCCGCCAGTCGTTGTCGATCCGCCAGTAGTAGGAAGTCCTGGCATTGTTATTAGTCCGGCATCGGGATTAGTAACTACAGAAGCAGGTGGCACAGACCAATTCACCATCAGACTCAACAGCCAACCTACTGCTGATGTGAGAATTGATTTGCGTAGCAGCAATGAGGCAGAGGGAGTAATTTCAACGGAATCGATTACCTTCAATTCTGTTAATTGGAATCAGTGGCAGACTGTTACGGTAACGGGTGTGGACGATCGAGTATTTGACTTCGATAAGACTTATAAGATTGTCACTGCCCCTGCTGTGAGTGCGGATAGTAACTACAACGGCCTCAATGCACCGGATGCGACTGTTGTTAACAGGGGTAACACCATACCGCCATCTAACGCTCGGATTGCTGGTGGTCCTACTATCGATCTGCCTCTTAGTGGTGATCCCACCGTAAGTTTTTCCCAAGCTACTTACAAAGTCAAGGAAAGTTCCACAGGAGTCGTTCAGGCAGAAATTACTCTCACTCGCACTGGGACTGCCGAGGAGCTAAACAAAATTTCCAGGGCGTACATACAACCTGTTACTGGTGGTTCAGCGACTTTGGGAACAGATTGGAAATTTGCCTCCAGTTACTCTGGTCAAGTCACCTTTAACCCAGGTGAAAATACTAAAACTTTCACAATTGAAATCTTACCGGATAGTCAAGCTGAGGGAACAGAAGAAATCGCGTTTCGGATTGCTAGTGCGGATAATGCCAATATTGGTACTCAAAGCTCTACCAACTTGCAAATTTTGGATAAAGTTTTCACCAACGAACTCGCCGATCTGAAGATACCTGGTTTTGTCGGCCCTAATGCTTGGGGAGACTTCGACAATGACGGCGATTTGGATTTGTTGGTGATGGAAGGAGGTAGTTCAAACTCATTTTCTTTTCCCCGATCGCAATACATCCCGAAAGTGTACAGCAACGAAGGTGATCAAGGCTTTAAACCAATTGATATAGGGCTGCCTACCGTTTACGGAGGTGTGATTCAGGAAAATGGGAAGAATCATGATTCCAAACCTTCTGCTACCTGGGGAGACAGCGACAATGATGGCGATCTCGATATCTTGCTCACAGGCGTAATTAATGAAGGAGACACCTCTGGTTCGCCACGCTACACCCCCATCACCAGACTGTACCGGAACCAAAGGACTGATAGCACTATTCCCAATTACCCAACCTCCATCGACACCACTAAATTTACTCTAGATACGAGGGTAAAGCTGCCTGGTATTTTCAGCGGTTCCGCGGCTTGGGGAGACTACAACAACGATGGCAGAAAGGATCTCGTACTCACAGGTGACACAAGTTCAGGATACATCGCCAAAGTGTTTCGCAACGAACCCATTGGTTTTAACAACGGCAGTATCTTTAACTACGCCCTTACCTTTGAGGAGGAGACGGGGGCTAGCTTGCCCGGTGTTATTGGCAATGCGGCCTGGGGAGACTACGACAACGATGGCAAACCCGATATCTTGCTGACAGGGGACACTGCTCTAAAAAGCGACCCCAAGCCAAATTACATCGCAAAATTGTATCGCAACACTGGCAATGGCTTTACCGAAAAGCCACTGCCGCAAAATCCAAACCCCCAAGAACCTATTATTTACGGTGCATGGGGAGACTCCTACGGCGATGGCAAACTAGATATCTTGCTTACAGGTGGATCGTCGCGTCCAAATGAATTGAACTACGGCCGTACCAGATTCCTCGCAAACAATAGCTATGGGGATACTACTAGCTTTCAGGAAGCTTACACATTCGGGTATGGTGGTAGTCCTGGTGCGTGGGGAGACTACGACAACAATGGCAAGCTGGATATCCTTGTGACAGAACTGGGTGATAATTCGGGTTCCAGTGCCGCCAAAGTTTACGAAAGAAATGATTCTGGCAGCAATTTTGAACTCCTCAAGGATTCAGGGCTGCCTAATAATGTTGCCAGCCCTAGTTCTTGGGGAGATTACAACAAAGACGGCAGACTCGATATTGCACTCACGACAAGAGATGATTCATCTTTTCCGGGTGGCAGCTTTGTCAAAGTCTACCGCAGCAACACCCCTGATGCGAACACCCGACCCTCTGCACCTCAACCTCAATTTTTACAGTCTAATACTATTTCAGAAGAAGGAGTTGTATTAAGTTGGCGGCCAGCACAGAGTAGTACCTCAATCGACAGTAAAACTCTGGACTCTAAAACTCCTGATCGGGGTTTAAGTTACAACCTGCAAGTTTGGACTACTCGTCCCAATCCCAACGGTGGTGATAAGCCCCCCATTAAAGAGTACATTGTTGGCCCCATGTCCGGTGATGACGGAACTCGGCAAGTAGTGCAGTTGGGGAATGTCAACCAAGCCAAGATCAACCAAAACTACGGGGAGTACAATTGGCTGCTCAAGCCAGATTACTTAATCCCTGGACAAACTTATAACTGGAGTGTACAGGCGATCGACGGTGCTTGGGCGGGTTCACCCTTTGCCCAAGGAGAATTTAAAGCCCCCGATATCAAACCAACCCTCACTATCACTGCTACAGATCCAAATGCGGCGGAAACAATCCCTGCAACCGAAGAACCCAATCCTGGAAAATTCACTATTACCCGTACTGGTGGCAACCTCGCTAAGCCGCTGGATGTCTATTACAAAGTGGATAATCGGCTCGATAATATAAGCTACACTCCCATACCTGATACTGCTATACCCGGTATAGATTACCAATTGCTTTCCGAGTCCGGTGAGCCCTTGCAATCTAACGAGTCCGGCAACTTTGTCACCATTCCAGCCGGTAAACGCAGCGTCAACCTGGTTGTCAAGGTCAACGACGATAACCTGGTAGAAGGCGACGAGAAAGTTTTTATCACCTTACATTCTGACTACTCCCAAAAGATAGGCGATCCCTCTCGTGCTATTGTGACGATCGCGGACAACGACCCCAACAACCCGCCGTTTGGAGGTACTGTTATTGACGGCTATATAGACGGTGCAACTGTGTTCTTAGACGCCAACAAAAACGGCATCAAAGATACCAATGAACCATCAACTACTACTGACAGCAACGGTAAATTCAATCTCAACATCCCCTTCGAGACATTCGACACCAACAAAAACGGAGAAATCGACCCATCAGAAGGCACTCTAGTAGCCACAGGAGGCATTGACACCGCCACCGGATTACCCCTAGAAACACCAGTCACCGCACCACCTGATTCCACAGTTGTCACCCTCCTAACAACCTTAGTCGCCGACTTAATCGACAAAGGAATTGAACCAGAAGAAGCACAATCTTTAGTCAAAGCCGCCCTTTCTCTCCCCGCCGATGTTGACCTAACTACCTTAGACCCCATAGAAGCCACCAACAACAACATACCGGGCGGCGTCCAAGTCTTATCCGCAATGGTGAAAGTCCAAAACTTCATCACCCAAACCAGCGCTTTGATTGACGGTGCATCCAGTGCAGCCAATACCGATATTGTCAAAGCTGTTGTCAGTTCAATTACGGCTCAAATTCAATCAGGTACAGTCTTAAACCTCAGTAATGCAGCCGCTTTAGAACCAATCATTCAGCAAACAGCCGCTAAAATCCAGCAAATAGACCCCAGTTTCAACAGTCAACAACTCAGCCAAATTACCTCGCAATCGGCGACAGTAATGGCAACAGCCAATCAACGCATTGATGCGGCTGTCTCCAACCCAACAGCAACATCAATTCCTGAATCACTTGCCCGCCTCCAACAAGTAGCCTTGGGCCCAACAACTCAAGACTTCAAATCAGTTGGTGCAGGAAATAAACCTATTTCCCAGGTAGTTGCTGACAATACTGGTACTGCTTTAGATAGCAGAATTGAAGCTGTCATCTTGCCTGTTGGGATTGCCACTCCTGTTGTCAGCGGTGATGCAGATTTGGGCAGCAATTCCCCGAATGCAATTCTCGGTACCAATGGCGACGATATCCTGACTGGCGACAGCGCGAATAATGTGTTGATGGGGATGAGGGGCAATGATTCCCTTGATGGCGGCATTGGAAATGACTCGGTTTTCGGTGGCAAAGGTAGCGATACAATCCTGGGAAGTAGCGGTGATGATGTTTTATTTGGCAATCGCGGTGCTGACATTTTGAATGGCGATGATGGTAATGATATTCTCTACGGAGGTAAGGGAGATGATTTGCTCACGGGCGGTTTAGGAATTGATAGTTTGATAGGAGGAAGGGGAGTAGATAAGTTCTTACTCTCTACCAATTCCGGTACTGATACGATTACTGATTTTGAAGTCGGTAAAGATTTGTTAGTATTGGGTAACGGGTTGAGTTTCTCGCAATTGGCGATTGCTCAAGATAGCGGTGCAACATTAATCCGGTTGGCACAAACAGGGGAGATTTTAGCTTCTCTCAATGGTGTTTCTGCTAGCAGTATTAGTGCGGTCAATTTCGGATTGATTTAAGAGCGATTTCGGGTCAAGCAATTGTTCTAATAGTTCGCTCGATCCCCCCTAGCCCCCCGCCGGAGGGGGGGACAAGAATCTTCTCAAAGTCCCCCTTATTAAGGGGGATTTAGGGGGATCTGGCCTCGGCGGTAAACGAGAGATAAAGAGGGTTTTAGACTTAAGTTGACACCAATGCCCTAAACCGTATTACTTACAAATCAGCACCGCTGATATCGCATTCCTGGTAACTGCGAAACTAATCCCAACAATTCCAACTGCAAAAGTATACTAGAAACTCTTCCCGTTTCTAATCCCGCTGCTTCCACAATTGTATCAAAAGAAATCGGCCCAGATTCGATCGCACTTAACACCTTAGCCAATTCCGGCTCCAACGGCGGCCCTTGCTTCTCAACCGTCGGATTTGGGGGAAATAGCGACAACTGCTCGGCTCTATCCAATTTTGGCATAGCTCCGAGCATTTCCAGCAACCTGTCTTCGCTTAACAGTCGATCGCTACTCGGCAGAATCGGATGAGCACCTTTACTCAGCAACTCCAAACAACCAAAAGAACGCTCATCATCCAATCTTGCCGTCAAAACATACACATCCCGGCAAAAATCATTTGCTTGATAAGCAGTAATTAAAGCCCCAGATTTATGCGGAGCTTCTATCACGATTGTAGCGCGACTTAAGCCAGCAATTATGCGATTTCGGCGCGGAAAATTAGTTCTATTCGGTTGAGTCCCCGCCGGATATTCACTAATTACCAATCCCTGCTGCAAAATGCGATCGCACAACCTCTCATTTTGTTTAGGATATACAATATCTACTCCCGTCCCCACTACTGCGAAAGTCCTTCCTCCCGCCTCCAAACAGCCTGTATGAGCCTCTGTATCAATGCCCGCAGCCAATCCCGAAACCACAGTAAAACCGCTTCTAGCCAAAGCCGTACTAATTTTGCGAGTCCACCTTCTGCCGTATTCCGAAGGGCTGCGAGTACCAACCATTGCCACTGTCGGTGTAATTCCTTGATTCTCTTTTACATCAACTAAACCGCGATAATACAACACTGGTGGCGGATTGGGAATTTCCAATAATAAGCGGGGATAATCTGGATCGGCGGGCGTCCAAAAACAGGGATTTTTTATAAGATGTTTTTCGATAAATTCTTGGGGATTGAGTTTAGTGCGTTCTTGCACAATGGTTTCAATTATCTGCTTGCCGAACCCTTCGATTCGCATTAAATCTACTGGTTTTGCCATCCAAGCTTCTGCCAAACTCTTGAAATTTTGGTGCAATCTCTGCAACAAAATCGGTCCGATACCGTTAATTTGCGACCATGCCAACCAGTAAGCGCGTTCTTCTAGCAACGAGTTACCCTCAACTTATCTGAGAATAATTTTATCATCTTGGGTGGAATGGATATAGTAGGCAAACGACACGGCCCTGTCCCGTATTCCTTGGGTAGGGAAATGGCACTGCCGTGGCCTGTATTTTCACAGATGTCCAGGTAAATAAATGGCACTGCCGTGTCCTGTATTTCCACAGATTTAAAACTGTTATATATTTTTTTTACGAACCGCTAAGGCGCTAGTAACGCGAAGAGAATTAAGAGGGAAGTTGACAATTACTGGCTAGGTTTTCCAATCAACGAAACGGGCGTAAATATAAGCAATAATTTCTCCGATCACAGTCCGAAAACCTTCGCTCGATTTCCACCATTCTTGTGGGTTGTAATCTTGCGATTCAGCAGCTATAATCCCGACTTTAATGTCAGGATTCAGGACTTCTTTGAAAACAATCCAACTTCTGCGGGCGTGAGGGCCAAAGGAATAAAGATTAATTGAGTCAACTTTTATGGCAGAAGCAGCCAGCCAATCGCGAAGTGCGATCGCCGAAGCAGCAGTGCGGTGTTTGACAACACTCGCTGCTGGTACTGCTACTACTTGGTTTGTATCAAATCCTAGCGCAATAAAAGTCGCGGCAGTTAGTTCGGCATAATTTTTATATTCAGCAAGATAGAAGCCTTTACTTAAAGGAACTCCTGTGGTAATTAATTGGCGGTATTCGCCTTTTTTGAATTCGGCGATCGCACTTTCGATCGCATAATCCGGCAACCAGCCTTCGACAACCAATATATCTGCTTTGATCGGCGCATTTACAGCCAAAAACGGATGGATATTTGTGAGAATTAAGAGCATTAAAATTATCAATCCCGTGCTTGCAATTACCCAACCTTCCCTGGTAATTACCCACATTTCTCGACGACGGATTAGACGAATTCTCATTTTAACTCGATCTAGATGTTTTCAGGTATGGAGGTAGATTCGGCGAGACTGGGGAAGAGGGAAATAGTGGGAAAGTTATAGAAATTCCCAATGCCCCATTCCCCATTCCCAATGCCCCATTCCCAAATTATTAGTGTTTCAGATACTCAAAAACGCTTTTATCCCCGATATCCTGCGGCATCGGTTGAAAAAACTTACGTACAGCAAAGATGATAAACAAACCCGCCCAAACTGCCAGCAAAAGTTGTTCATTTTCGGCTGACAAAAAGCCGAAAATATGTCCTAAAATTAAAAGAGGAACTCCGGGAGTCAGAAACTTGGTTTCGAGGCGATTAAAGCAGAATGCTTCCTTAAAATAAATGCCATTTAAAGCGGCAAAAGTAAAGCCAATTCCCCACAACGTGGCTGGATGTTCGTACACTGCTAAAGCTAGAGGTTGGCTGCTTTGTAGGGCGACAAACAATGCTGCCGCACCGCCGATCGCCCAAAACGCCTGTAGTGTTCGATGCAGCGCAATCATGTAAATGTGAATAGTTGCCAAGCTGACGCCTAAAGCTATCCAGAAACAAGCAAAAACAGGCGTTATAGCTTGGATTGCCATTGGGTTGTCGCTCTGTTGTAGCACCAGAGTAGTGCCGATCGCAAAACACAGCGCCGCCACCCCCAATCCGGCACGGTAAATCAATACTCCCGTGCGATCATTTTGAGTAATCGTAAATTCGCCGAATTGTCCTTGATAGACTGGCGATTCATCAGGTGATTTCAGTAGTTGCATAATAGCTTCCTCCTATCAGACACGAATGTACTTCTGCCAAGATATACTTTATTGATAAACCGAGCTAGCGAGACCGAGCGATGCCTAAATTTAACAAGCCTAAACTTAACCAGCCTAAAGTTAACAAGTCTAAAGTTAACAAGTCTAAAGTGGACGATCGCCCAAAGCAAAGCCAATCCCTTCCTTCACAATCCGAACTTCCTCCAGTTCAGCTTGATGAAACCATTGTAGCAGGCAGAAGACCGAAACCGGTCAACGACTTTCAGAGCCTGCTGGAGGAATTATCCGAATTGAGAGCGGGGTTCGATCCAGAAATGTTAGCGCATCTCGATAAAAATATGCCATTTAATACCAAGCAATTTGAAACTAAAATCAGTAAGATTTTGGGGTCAAAAAATATTGATTTCAACCTAAAAAATTCACTCAAATATCTAGATTACATCAAGCAAAATATTGAACTCCCCTGCCACGTTACCGGCATAGAAGAGTTTGAATGGGAAGAAGAATATACAATGGGTTCGGGCAGCAAAAAAGAATATGCACGGCTCAAAAAAACTCAACCTTCTTATACTGATAGATTCACAATTAATCAGTTGGAGGATTTGGTGCTTCAGGAAGAAGGCATATTTGTGGAAGTGCAGCGCGTCAGCGATCACCAAAAGTTTATGTTGCCTTTATCAGAGTTAGAATCAGTTGATGTAATCTCCCGCAACAATCAGTTATTAGATGATTATGCCGTGTGGTTTATCAATTATTAAGGAAGAGTGGGGGATGGGAAGATGGGAAGAGACGAAGAGGGGGAGAGGGGAAGAGTGGGAGAGTGGGCGATGGGGAGAGTGGGGGATGGGAAAAATCTTCCTTCTTCCTTCTTCCGACGGACATCGGACTGACATCCGTTACATCCGTTACATTCGTCGAGCGAATCCGTTGCCGAACTTCCTTCTTCCTTCTTCCTTCTTCCGACGGACATCGGACTGACATCCGTTACATCCGTCGAGCGAATCCGTTGCCGAACTTCCTTCTTAATTAAATGGAAGCTTGCAAGTGCGATCGGGAAACCAAAGCCAAAGCTTCAACCAAACTGCGAACAGCCGCAATCATCGCCACTTCGCTATTAAGTTGGCTGACAGCAGAACCGACACCAACACCCGCAGCACCGGCTCCAATAGCGAGGGGTGCGGTGACGCTGGAGATACCGGAAGCGCAGAGTACGGGGACGGATACAGCGCGGGAAATTTCAAAGGCTGCGGCCAATGTAGGCGCTGCTTTTTCAATTAATCCCAGGGTGCCGGCGTGAATTGGTTGAGCGCTGGTGCCACCTTCGGTTTGGATGATATTAGCCCCAGCTTTGACTAATTCAATTGCTAACTGCACTTGTTTGTCGAGTGCCAAAATGTGCGGAACTGTCACAGAAAGAGTGATGTTCGCAAATAGCGATCGAGTTTCGCGAGTCAAGTGCAAAACTTCCTCAGCTTCAAAGCGGCGGCCTACTGCGTAGAAAGCATCAAAGTTACCAATTTCAATCAAATCAGCGCCAGCTTCTACTGCAGGCACAAACTTTTCCGGTTCCACGGCAGATACACAAATTGGCAAATTTGTCAACTGTTTTGCCATCAATACCAAATCTCGATCGGCAGCAATATCGACAAAGGAAGCACCGCCGAGATCCGCTGCTTTGACGACAGCCGCAACGTTGGCGGCATCAAAATTATTTAAACCGCTGATAATTTTCAGGGCGCGACCTTGCTCAAATGCGCGCTGCAATTTAGAATTTACACTCATCGTTAGTTTTCCAACTCAAAAAATTTCTTAGACTCATTTTGACATGAATTAGAACAATTTTTGATTTTTAATTCTTAATTTTTAATTACTACGCGGCTGGCGAAATTTGTAAACATCTTTGATAACTTGTACCCAGCCGTCAGAGAGAGATTCGAGAATACGAGCTCCCTTTTCTTTCGTCGCCGCCGTCGCATCGCCCAACACACCACTTTCAGTCAACTCTCGCGTCAGCCAAGCAAAAGGTAAATTCCCTTCCATACTCAGCAAACTGTCTGTTGGTAAACCCTGCGGGTACTCGCAAACAGCCAGTTCCATTTTCACCTGTTCGGGCAAAATTGACAACATCAAACTCGTTTCTGCATCGCCCGCGTGAATTCCGAACTCCAATTCCTTCGCAGTTAATAATTCAGCAGCCACATGCGGAACGCCCCAAACAAACAGCGGAAAAACAGAAAAATTCTGATATTTATGATGAATATCCCGCGCCGCAATTTCCATTACCTGTGGCTGTCCGCCGTGACCATTCATTAACACTAATTTTCTAAATCCAGCTTGATAAATACTGTCCGCAATTTCACTGATTACTGCTAAAACAGTCTGAGCACTGAGCATAATTGTACCGGGAAAATGGCAGTGTTCGTTCGACTTGCCATAGTACAAAGGTGGCAAAGCATACGCGGGAATATTTGCCTCTAACTTTGCCAGTGCTTTGCCTGTCACCGCCGCGCTAATTGCCGCATCTACAATTAAAGGCAAATGGGGGCCGTGTTGTTCGATCGCACCTAGTGGCTGAATTATCACCGTGTTTTCCTTATCCAGCATTGACTGAATTTCTGTCCAAGTTAGATAGGGAAAAAAGCGCGATTCTGGAATAAAATTGTGCATATTGTGGCGACAATAGTAAAAGTAAGCAAGGCAATCAATTAACCTGAAAACTAAAAATAAATTCCCTAGATAGCTAGTAGATAAATGATGCTGTCTCTCCGTAGATGCTATAATTTATAGCAGATGCTTTAAGAGGGCGCTGATGTACGCTCGCCAGCTCAGACCGAAAGACATAGATACCACTAATTGATGGAAGCTTGGCCAACCCCACAAACTAATTTAACCGACATTCCGATCGCCGAGGAACTGTCGCGCCGCATTCCTCGATCGCACGATGACAAAGCAGAAAACCGAGCGCTGCAAACGCTTGCCCGACAATTGGCAACCTCACCCCACAGGCTGCTCAAAACACTGGTGGCGATCGCTAAAGATTTGTGCGACGCAGGAAGCGTCGGAGTCTGCTTACTAGAAGAAAATGCCAGTTCCGAACAAATATTTCGGTGGGAGGCATTGGCGGGCGCGTGGGAAGCAGTAGAAGATACAAAAACACCCCCCAAATTGCGTTTGCCGGGAACCCCGATCGATCATCAAACTCCTCAGCTTTACTTCGCTCCAGAACAATATTTTACCGACCTACAGCAGCTAGAATTGCCGATCGCCGAAGCATTAGTCGTGCCACTGCAAGCAGAAAATCAACCGCTGGGGGCAATATGGATTGTATCTCACGATGCCGATCGGCAATTCGATGCCGAAGACTTGCAGATCGCCATCGCCCTAGCAGACTTTGCCGTTGCCGCCGTACAAATCGATCGCGCCCATCAAACCAAAGAAGCTTTGCGAGAAAGCGAAGAACGCTGGCAATTAGCCTTGCAGGGCAACAACGACGGCATTTGGGATCACAACCTGCAAACAAATTGCCCTGTTTTGAGCGATCGCTTTTTAGAGATTTTGGAACGTGGCCCGGAAGAAGTCAAGGACTTCAGCCAATATTTGAGCTGGGTTCATCCCGATGATTTGGAGATGATGCAAAGCAATTGGCAGCAGCACTTAAATCGAGAAACATCACATTACTGCTGCGAGTACCGCATCCGTTGTGGGGACGGGCGCTACAAATGGGTTTTAGCCAGAGCGCGAGCAATTTGGGACGAATCAGGCAATCCCGTGCGCGCCGTGGGTTCCCTCACAGATATCAGCGATCGCAAACAAACTGAAATTGCCTTGAAACAAAGCGAAGAACGTTTGAGCGTCGCCATCGAAGGCTCAGGCATGGCAACCTGGGATTTTGACGTGCGAACAAATCGAGTAATTTGGTCGGCGACCCATTTCAGCATTTTGGGCTGCGAACCGGTACCGGGCGGGGAAGCAAGCGCGGCTGTGTGGCAAAAGTGCGTGCATCCAGACGACTTAAAGCAAGTCATGGAAGCAGCCAAAACAGCTCGGCAAACGCGATCGCTCTACTCCCCCGAATACCGAATCATCCGTGCCGATAACGGAGAAATCCGCTGGTTGAGCGCGTTCGGGCGCTATCTCTACGACGCGGCAGGCGAAGCAGTGCGGTTTATCGGAGTATTATTTGATGCTACTGATCGCAAAAAGGCCGAACTCGCCCTGCAACAGAGTGAGCAAACCGTGCGCCGTCAACTTGTAGAGATAGAGTCGCTCTACCAAACAACTCCCGTGGGTTTGGCCGTTTTAGACACAGATTTGCGGTTCGTGCGGCTCAACCAGCGGTTTGCCCAAATGAACGGCTTGGCCGTAGAAATGCACATCGGCCATACCCTGCGCGAAATTGTCCCCGACTGGGCAGATACAGCCGAAACTTTATTGGCCCACCTTCTAGACACCGGAGAACCGATCCGGAATTTTGAACTCACGGGTGAAACCAGGGCTCAACCCGCTGTTGTTCGCACTTGGCTCCAGAATTGGTGGCCGCTCAGAGACAGGGGCGGAGAGATTGTCGGAATTCATATCGTGGTACAGGAAATTACCGCTCGCAAAATGGCCGAACTCGCCTTGCAAGAAAGCTACAACCGTTTCCAATCAGCTACAAGGGCGATCGACGGCATGGTGTTTGAGTGGGATTTGGTAGCAAACTCAGTTTACCGTTCCGAGGGACTGTGCTCGATCGTCGGTGTCTACCCAGAGGATGCAGCGGCAACAGCAGAGTGGTGGAGAGAACGCATCCATCCTGTCGATTTGGCACGCATCCAAGCCGGGGGGCAATCAATCTTGAATATTCCGGATCGCTATGAAATCGAGTACCGAGTCCGGCACCAAGACGGGCGCTGGATCGATGTTTCGGAACGCGGCTGTTTAATCCGCAACCAGCAAGGTGAAGCAACCAAAATAGTCGGCTTCACCAGCAACATTACCCAGCGCAAACAAGCAGAAGCAGCACTGTGCGATCGTGAAACCCACCTGCAGTTGATTCTCGACAGCGCCAAAGACTACGCCATCTTCACCCTCGACATCGGCGGACAGGTTACCAGTTGGAACGCAGGGGCCCAGAGATTGCTGGGCTATTCCGAAACTGAAATCGTCGGGCAGCACGGACGCATCATCTTTACTCCAGAAGACTCAGCAGCACGAATGCCGGAAGCAGAAATGCACATCGCCCTGACTCAGGGAAAGGCAGAAAACGAGCGCTGGCACCTCCGCAAAGACGGCAGCTGCTTGTGGGGCAGCGGGCTGGTGATGCCCCTGCGCGACGCAGACGGCGAGGTGCAAGGTTTCCTGAAAATTATGCAGGACAAAACCGAGCGCCGGCAAATAGAAGAAGCACTACGGCACAGCGAAAATCTCTATCGCACCCTCGCCGATGGTGTCCCGGAATTAATGTGGATCAACACCGCCGACGGCAGGTTAGAGTTTTGCAACCAACACTGGAAAAGCTACACCGGGATGATGCCAGAATTGCCGATGCCTGCGCCGGTGCTGCAATTATTTCATCCTGATGATCTGCCAACAGTTGTCGCCACGCGCACTCCTGCGATTGAAGCAGGGGAAGCCTACGAATTCGAGTGTCGGGTACGGAGGTTTGATGGTAATTACCGCTGGCATCTAGCGCGACTTGTGCCCGTCAAAAACAGGGGGGGAAAGGTGGTGCAATGGGCTGGTATCGGCATTGATATTGACGATCGCAAACGAGCCGAAGAAAGCTTAGCAGAAAGCGATCGCCGCTTCCGCTTTCTGGCTGAGTCGCTGCCTCACCTGATTTGGAACGTAAGCTCAGCCAGGGAAATTCGCTTTACCAATAAACAAAGATGGTTGGAATATCTGGGAATGTCTTACGAGGAAGCCGCTCAAAGCAATTGGGAATCCCTAGTCCCGCCCTCGGATTTGGCAGAATCTTGGGCCCGCTGGGAAGAATGTCTAATCAGCGGAGAAGTTTATCAAATGGAGCTGCGCCTGCGGCGGGCAGTAGACCAGATGGAACGCTGGCATTTGTCCCGCGCCGTGCCAATTCGCGACGCAGCCGGCCAGATTGTCGAGTGGATCGGCACAAACACCGATATTCACGATCGCAAACAAGCCCAACTTAACGAGCAGTTTCTCTCTGAGCTCGAAGTCCGCTTGCGGCAGCGCTTCAACCCCGCAGAAATGTTGTCGGAAGCGATGAACAGTCTGGGAGAATATTTAAAGGTCGATCGCTGCATCTGGCACGAAATCGATTTAGAAGCCGATCGGGCAATTGTCCACCAAGACTGGCACCAGTCCGACCTGGCAAGCACCGTCGGCACCTATCAAATCTCAGACTTTAAGACGCCCGAACTGAAAGCTCTGTCTATGGCAGGTCAAACCCTTGTCATCTCAGATATCGCTAATTACCCCCATACAGCGCATTTATTCGATAACTACGGTGCCGTGTCGATTCGCGCTTTGGTCGATGTTCCCTGCCTTCAGGAAGGGCGCTGGGTGGCTCTTTTGCTGGTGGCATCACAGGTGGTTCGGCACTGGCGGCCCGATGAAGTTTGGCTGATGCAAGAAGTGGTGGCTCGCCTCTGGACGGTGATCCTGCACGCGCGAGCCCTGCATGAGCTGCACGAAAGCGAGGCTAGGTTCCGCGCTCTAGCTGACAACATCGCTCAGTTGGCCTGGATGACAGATGCTACTGGGGCGATTTTCTGGTACAACCAGCGCTGGTTTGACTACACCGGCACAACCCTAGAAGAAATGCGAGGCTGGGACTGGCAAAAGGTGCACCACCCGGAACACCTCGATCGCGTTGTCGAAAAATTTAGGCGCTGCATTGAAACAGGCGAACTCTGGGAAGATACTTTCCCCTTGCGCGGCAAAGACGGATCGTACCGATGGTTTCTCTCCCGCGCCGTGGCGATTCGCGACGATCGAGGCAAGGTGCTGCGCTGGTGTGGCACAAACACTGACATTACCGATCGCAAAGTTGCAGAAGCGGAACGGGAACGCCTTCTAGCACGGGAAAAGGCAGCGCGGGAAGAGGCAGAACAGGCTAACCGCGTCAAAGACGAATTTTTGGCTGTTTTGTCCCACGAATTGCGGACTCCCTTAAACCCGATTATGGGCTGGGCGAAGCTGCTGCAATCGAACGTTCTGACACCCCAAAAGCAGCGTTATGCCTTAGAGACGATCGAGCGCAACGCCAAACTGCAAACCCAGCTTATCGAAGATTTGCTCGATGTGTCGGGGATTCTGCAAGGTAAGGTTAGCTTGAATATTGCACCTGTGGATTTAGCTGGGGTAATCAGCGCCGCCATTGAAACGGTGCGTCTGGCCGCGGAAGTTAAGTCGATTCAAATCAGCACTCAATTTGCACCGAATGTCGGCTCGGTTTTGGGCGATGCGGGCAGGCTTCAGCAGGTAGTCTGGAATTTGCTCTCAAATGCCGTCAAGTTCACCCCGCCGGGAGGCAAAATCCAAGTCGTTCTCGATCAGGTGGACACCAAAGCCCAAATTACTGTAACTGATACGGGAAAAGGTATCGAACCTGATTTTCTTCCCTATGTATTCGACTACTTCCGGCAAGCTGACAGCTCGATGACGCGCAAGTTTGGCGGATTGGGTTTAGGATTGGCGATCGTCCGCCATCTCGTCGAACTCCACGGCGGCACGGTGAAATCCGACAGTGCCGGCGAAGGAAAAGGTGCAACCTTGACCGTCAGGATACCTCTGATGCCCGTGCCATCTCAGACCAGCCCTGCGGGAACTGCGTCGCGGGACCAATCCTTCAATTTGAGCGGTATCAGGGTGTTAGCGGTGGATGATGAGGCCGATGCGCTAGATTTAGTGGTTTTTCTGCTTGAGCAGTGTGGGGCAAGTGTTACAGCAGTTACTAATGCCGCCGAGGCCTTGGCGGTTTTAACCGAGTCGGTGCCGGATTTGCTGTTGAGCGATATTGGAATGCCCGACACTGACGGTTATATGTTGATGCGGCAGGTTCGGGCTCTGGCGCCTGACCAAGGGGGACTGGTTCCGGCGATCGCCCTCACGGCTTATGCTGGAGAGATTGACTATCAGCAGGCCATGGCTGCGGGGTTCTGGCGCCACATTGCTAAGCCTTTAGACCCCGACAAGTTGGTGCAGGCGATTTGGGAGGTACTCGATCGATCGGGCAAAAACCTTATTTAAAGTGTTTTTGTGTCGGAAAAGTCTTTATTTAACGACCCGCGAAAACGCAAAGAACGCGTTCGGCGAAGCCGTTCCCGTTCCCCGCAGGGGTTCCCGAAAGGTAGGGTAGGAGGAAGGGAAGAAGAAAGGAAAAAGTTAATAATTTTAAGTCCGGTTATATCTGAGATATTGCACCATTCTCAATAATGATTTTATTGACTGGCTAGGAGCAACGGCCCACAAGAAAATTCACTCTTTGTGGAAGCGGGCGGAAAGCCTGTTCAGGAAAATGGTGCAATAGGTCAGATGTAACCAATTTAATCGTCGTTCCATCGCGCATCATCTCAAACAAAAAAACCTCACAGATGGAGGTTTTTTGATGATTATTGGTGCCGTTCGGACAGGCTAAAACATCCTGTCCCTTCATGATGCCCACAGCCCTAAGACTGAATTCTTAGCGGTAGTCACTTCGCACGGCGGGCTCGCGATCACTCGTTGTAGTGGTATAGCGGACATTTTCTTCGCGTTTGCGGGGAATCAAACCCAACAAACCTGACAAGCCTAGCAATCCCAACCATCCCCAATCAAAATCGCGATCGGTCTCAGCATTGTAGACATCGGAGCGAGGAGTTGTGGTGGTTGTAGTGGTGTTAGTACCGGAAGTAGTACCGCCCGTTGTATCTGTCTGAGCTGAAGCAGGGAGATGAGCTGGTGCTAGGGCTAAACCAGCAGCTATAATACCTGCACCGATTGCTTTGGATAAATCAGAACGTTTCATAATTCAAATGCTCTCTGTTGGCTAAAATCTTTAACTATCAAAAATATATCAATGGGCTTTTAAAGTTAAATCCATCTCTAGCAGTAAAGATGGTTATGTTCCACCTATAACTACAGATTGATATCCAATTTTTAGCAGGCACACAAAATGAAATATTGCTCGCGGAGGCACTCCGGTACTAGAAATAGGGGGTCTGGCACCTCACTCGGTTATGACGGACTCCGGCAGTCCCGACAATAGACAAGGTGTTGTTTACAAAAAAAGGTAAACTCAGATATTGCACAGACAACTGTTGGAAGTCGATCGACGGAGATCAAAACTTTTGGGTATAGAGTTACGCAGCTACGTATTTCTAGACAACTTGCAGCCACAGCACGCAGCATACATCGGCACAGTCGCCGCCGGATTCTTGCCGCTGCCAGGGGATGCGTCGCTGTGGATAGAAATCTCGCCCGGTATCGAAATTAACCGAATTACCGATGTCGCCCTCAAATCTGCCTCCGTGCGCCCAGGAGTGCAGATAGTCGAACGCTTGTACGGCCTTCTGGAAGTACACTCGAGTCAGCAGGGGGAAACGCGGGCCGCAGGTAAAGCAATTCTAGAATTCATCGGAGTCCGCAGAGAAGAATGTATCAAACCGCGAGTGATTTCCAGTCAAATTATTCGCAATATTGATGCCCACCAAACACAATTAATCAACCGCACCCGGCGCGGACAGTTGCTGCTGGCGGGACAAACGCTTTACGTCTTGGAAGTAGAACCGGCGGCCTATGCAGCGCTGGCGGCTAATGAAGCAGAAAAAGGCGCATCTATTAACATCTTAGAGGTTCAGGCTGTAGGTAGTTTCGGACGGCTTTACCTCGGCGGCGCAGAACGAGATATTATAGCAGGTTCCCAGGCAGCAATTGCGGCGGTGGAAAGCGTGACGGGTCGAGAAAATCCAGCAATTTTTGGTCGCAAGGAATAGCCGTTAAAGGAGATGCAATTATGGCTAATACACAGCATTTAGCGCTGTTAAAAAAAGGTGCAGTCACTTGGATTAAATGGAGAAGTCTCAACCCAAATATAGAACCGGATATCAGCGAAGCTAACCTCGCGGAAGCAAATCTCAGAGGTGCACATCTTTGGCGATCGAACCTTTTTAAAACAGATTTGTTTAAGGCTAAATTAATTGCGGCAAACCTGGCAGAATCTAATTTTAGTTTAGCAAATCTTGCGGGAGCGCAACTGCTGGAATCTAATTTAATTAAAGCTAATTTAACGGGAACAAACCTGCAAGCGGCTGACATCAGGGGAGCTGATTTGAGCGGTGCTAATTTAATTGGGGCTGACCTCACCGCTGCTAATCTCCAACAAACCGATTTCGGTGATGCGAATTTAATCGGTGCGGTGATGTCTGGAGTTAATGCGATCGGCGCGAACCTCAACTGTGCTAATCTCAGTCAAGCTAATCTCACTCAAGCCGAATTGATTGAAGCACATTGCTATGCAGCTAATTTCTCTAAAGCTAACCTCGGAGAAGCTCACTTCACTGGAGCATATCTTTTCCGGGCAAATCTCTGTTTTGCACAGTTGAGCGGGGCAGATTTCCGGTGGACAAACCTTGGCAAAGCTGATTTGAGAGGGGCTAATTTGACCGGGGCAAATCTCAGGGGAGCGAACTTGGCGGGAGCTAATTTGGGTGAAGCTATTTTGAAAGGAACAATCATGCCTGATGGCAGCATTGTTTGATAAATATTGGATAATATTTAGTCCTGTGAAATAACGGCGATAGTTAAAAAAAGCCAGTTGCGGGTTTACCGAAAGGATTGCTAAAACATGAGCTTTTGGGGCGGGTTGAAGCTTTCTCTCGAATACAACAAAGCCGAGATTTAGTAAACCAGCCTCGGCTAAAAACTCGCAACTGTCGATCGATTAATTTTGGCCAGGGGGCGATATTTGATAAAGTCCTCTAACGGGCCCTTGATCACTCGGTGCATTTTGCTGCTGCGTTGGAAGTGTAAACTGATCTTGGAGTCCGGCGGGAGTGGGGAAACAGCCGCTTGGTTGAGGTCCTAGCTGGCAAGCTGCAGGCAGTGCCATGATTGAGGCATCGAAGGGATTGACGGCATCTGGCACGCGCAGAATCGGGTCGCTGGAAACTTGCCGCTGCATTACTCGTCGATAGAAGCCGTTGACGCGACTAGCATCCCGCTCGATTTCTTTTTCGGGAAAGGCAACGACGCCGCTGGGGGAACCGATGCCTAAATAGTCGCCCAAGTAACCTTGCAAGCTGACGTTGTGGTAAAAGTCTCCTGAAGCTTCAAAGAATTGTCGGTTGAAGTCGTCGGCAATCGGGTGAAATCGCTCTGTTTGTGCTTGAGCTGGTTTGACTGATGCCAGTGCGACAGAGGCGACAGCGAGAATCAACGCGCCGCTCAGGCTTTTTAACTTTTGACTCATATATTTCAGCCTCCTTAATTAATTCCGATTCCACTATAAACTGATTATCGGCGGATTATTTGTGTTTTTTACACGGTGTGACTTATGAATGCTGCGGATTTAAAGGTGTTACGCGATCGACTTCTAGATTTGTTGTGCGAGTTTGCTTATCGCGAAGGCGATTTTGTGCTGTCTTCGGGGCAGAAAAGTTCTTATTATATTAACTGCAAACCGGTGACGCTGCACGCTGAAGGTGCTTTGGCAACGGGACGTTTGCTGTTGTCGATGTTGTCGTCGGATGTGCAAGCTGTGGGCGGTTTGACTTTGGGTGCTGACCCAATTGTAAGTGCGGTGAGTGTGGTTTCGGCTTTGGGCGATCGACCTATACCAGCTTTAATTGTCCGAAAGGAGACGAAGGGACACGGGACAATGGCGTATATTGAGGGGCCGCTGTTGCCAGAGGGCACGAATGTGGCGGTTTTGGAGGATGTGGTGACGACGGGTAAGTCGGCGATGCAGGCGGTGGAAAGGTTGCGGGCGGCTGGTTATAAGGTCGATCGTATTTTGTCGCTGATTGATAGAGAGCAAGGTGGTGCGGAGTTTTATCGCTCTGTTGGATTGGACTTTGAAACCGTTTTTACGATTAAGGATCTTCAAAAGTGGATGGCTAGCAAAAAATAGGCAAAAGTGCGATCGCCAGCCTCCTCCCCAGAAGAATCGCGTCAACCGCCGCCAAACATTTAATAGCGAGAAGGGGGGGCGATCGCATCAAACTCACAGCACTTAATATCACACAAAGCCCAAAATGTCAACTTACAATTACAGAAGAACAGTTGAAGAAATCCGTGAGTTAGCTTCTATGTTTTGGCCTTCCGACTTATCTCAAAAGGAAGCAGAACTAAGTGTCATACCAAAATTGATAGAAACTCAAGAGCAATTTATTGCTATTCTTAGCGTCCCAGTTTCGGAGTTAAGCGGATTATTTCAAATAGTAGAAGCTTCAACACTTTCTGCAAATATGTTCCTAAAGCATTTAATTGTACTGGCGGATTTTGGGGGAGAAATGATAAAAAGAGTGAATAGTCAGTTTAATTCTATGTTTCCATTAAAGAGATTAGATTACCTTTGGAACCTGCAAACTTACTCTTATCAATTCACTTTTCTACCAGCATCAGGTCAACTAACCAATAATAAACTAGGGATTGACGGTAAAAAAATACTCCAAAATCAATCTCTATCTTTGGCACATAAAGATTTAATAGCAATTCTTTTGTTCGGCGCTAGTTCACTGAATGAAAAAAGCGCTGAGGTTCTAGCTAAATGTGAAATTGGTAATTACTTAGGTCAACCCGATAAATTAAATAAGTTTATTAAACAACGATATATCTGGGTTAGCCGGATAACCTCTGGCTCACAATCCAATACTTTAGGTCAAATCGCTCAAAACTTTGTCAAAGAATACTTACAAGATAATTTAGGGGTTATAGATATAGCTATTAGACCTAACGCTCATTTACCCGGCGTTAGACATACTGACCAAGAAAGCGAAAAAGGACTAACAACATTTGATCTGGTTATTTCTAAAGAAGATAAGTTTGTTGCGATAGAAATTAGCTTTCAGGTAACAACAAATAGTGTAATTGAACGTAAAGCTGGACAAGCAAGAGCTAGATTTGAGCAGATTGAAAATGCAGGTTATAAAATGGCTTATGTCATTGATGGCGCTGGTAACTTTGAGAGGGAAAATGCAATCAGAACTTTGTGTACATATAGTCATTGCACAGTGGCATTTTCCCACAATGAACTTAATGTACTTTGCGATTTTTTGAGGAATTACTTTGTGCCTAACAATGAGTAAAGAGATGCTATACTCAAGAAATGGTGTTAAAATCTAAACTAACTAAAATTATTATGTCAAAAATCCGTTTTATTGACTTATTCTCAGGAATAGGTGGCATGAGATTAGCATTTGAATCCGCCGCTCGTTCCTTGAATCTGGAAACAGAATGCGTATTAAGCAGCGAAATCAATCCCGACGCTCAATTAGTTTACCAGAAAAACTTTGCCGACACACCTTTAGGCGACATCCGATTAATTGACAAACTGCCTGAACATGACATTTTACTAGCGGGATTTCCTTGTCAGTCTTTCTCCTATGCTGGCAAAAAAGAGGGCTTTGGAGACACCAGAGGCACCCTATTTTTTGAGATTGCAAGGTTAATTGATACCTTTAAACCTCAAGCATTTATTTTCGAGAACGTGCGGGGGCTTGTCAGCCACGACGGCGGCAGAACCCTCGAAACTATTAAGGGCGAAATCAAAAGCCGAGGTTACAGCTTCGATTATTTTTTGCTCAACAGCTCTAATTTTAGTTTACCTCAGAACCGCGTCCGAGTTTACCTAGTAGGAATTTTAAATGCTTCGCCCCAATTTAAGCTAATTACCGACGTAGGCCCAAAAGATTCGCATTCCTCTAGTCATCAACAACTATCATTATTTTCCCCGTTAAGTCAACCTGTCACAGTTGCAGATATCTTGGAAGACAATCCCGATCCAAAATATGATTGTTCGCCAGAATTTGTTAAGGCATTGAAGCAAATAGTTAACAAGGATTTCAGTCGCTTGCACGGTAGGCGGCTAATTGACTATCGCGGTGGCAATTCGATTCATTCTTGGGAACTGGGTTTACGAGGCGAGTGCAGTTTAGACGAAATTGAATTAATGAATCTTTTTATATTGAAAAGGCGCAATAAAGAATTTGGATCTGACCAAGATGGCAAGCTATTAACTAAAGAGCAAATAGCTACTTTTTTTCCTAATCCCAATCTCGATGAAATGCTGGATTCGTTGGTAACAAAAAAGTACCTGCAACGGAACAACAATCAATACAAACCTGTATCCGGTAACTTTTCATTTGAAGTCTATAAATTTCTAGATCCGCAGAAAATTTCGGTAACAATTGTTGCCAGTGATGCTAATAGATTAGGAGTTTACTATCATAACCGAGTCCGCAGGATTACTCCCCGCGAGGCGGCGCGGTTACAAGGTTTTGCCGATAGTTTTATTTTGCATCCTAATGATGATAAAGCTTATCATCAACTGGGTAATAGTGTAAGTATTAATGTAGTTAAAGCGGTTGCTCTAGAAGTTATCCAGAATCTTTTGTGCTTTACCAAACAAAAAGTTAGCGCTTTGTGAATGGGGAAGGGTGGGCGGAAAGACTCCGCCCACCCTAGCAACTAGCTTTGCGCTACAGGTTCCTTAGCCAAAAACTTCTCTAATTCCGTCAATCGATTTTAGATTTTAGATTTTAGATTTTAGCATTGACCTCATGGATAAATGCGGGGGCTTGAGGATTTTAGATTTTAGATTTTGGATTGATTTCACGGATAAATCACGTGGCGGATACCACCAAGAAATTCTTGGTCAAAGCATCGGCATCAACTTTAGAGCGGTGTTTTATTGGGTGGGATGAGAAACTATGCCGACTCTAATTCTATCAAAATCAGCTCAGGTACTTGGATCACAATGGAAAATAAAGTTGTCGGTGCTAAACAAGCGCAAGCTTTCAGGTGCAGAATCTCTACCAATCGGCTGATTTTAGCAGAGCTAAATTATAACCTGAGTGAGACATTAACTAGAGAAGACTGTTTTAAGATGTTAGATGACGCGCAAGGAGAAGCAGTAATGATTTTACCTGCATCTATTAAAAGGAAATGGAAACTACTGGCAACAGCCTTTATTTGTCCTCTGACACTAATTGGTGTTGGCATTCAGCAACAACCGATTCAAGCACAACAAAATCCCTCTAAGACTAATGTTGCTTCTTTGCCAGATGGTATTTACCTGTACGGAGATTCGCCACAGCCCAACCAAGTTCTTCAAAACTATATTGTGTTTCAGCGCCAGAATGATCGCGTGGTTGGTGCAATCTACGCGCCGCGATCGGACTTTGCGTGCTTCACTGGTAAAATTCAGGGAAATACACTGTCCGGGAAGGCAATCTCAGCCGGAAAAGTTCAAACAGTTGAAATCAATACTCAGCTAACCAATCTCCATCCTATTCGCACAATTAGCTCAAATGATCGGCGCATTCTTTCCAAGTGCCAAGAAACAGCGCAAGCTAATATCTTTAGGTAAATCTTTTATTTAGCTCAAATGGTGCATGAGGCTGGCGGTGCGTTACACGGCGTTAACGCACCCTACAAATTGAAAATTTCTCGTTACCAGGCAGAGCATGGTAATAAATATCTTGGTAAGTATTAATGTAGTTGAAGCTGTTGGTGTAGAAGTAATCCAGAACAATAACTCTATCTTCTGGTAGTCGGTGAAAAAGTCGGTTAAGTCGTCTCACAGCAGTTACGTGACGAGTTCCAATAGCAGCCCTTTGAATAATTTCTCCTTCAATGAGTTCGACGCGCTCAGATTCAGAAAGAATCCCTGTCTCACTCATCAAATGATATTCCTTCATCGTGAAAAGCCGTCTTTGAAGTTGAAGGGACATCGCAATTCTCCTTTTAGGAAACTGCTTTTAATATAACCTTAAGTAAGGTGCGTCATCAGCACCCTAGTTTTGGGCGGGTCGGATGCCCGCCCCACAAGAAACGAAACAGCTTTACGATTAAGTAAGGTGGACAATGCCCACCCTACGAATTAATCCAATTAGCTTTGCGCTACAGGTTCCCTAGCCAAAAACTTCTCTAATTCCGTCAAAGCATCGGCATCAACCTTAGTCTGCATTGGACAGAACTTAGGCCCGCACATTGAACAGAATTCAGCAGTTTTGTAAATATCCGCTGGCAAAGTTTCGTCGTGATATTCCTTTGCCCGTTCTGGATCTAATGACAGCTCAAATTGACGGTTCCAATCGAAATTGTAACGCGCTTTCGAGAGTTCATCATCGCGATCGCGCGCACCCGGACGGCCCCGTGCAATATCTGCAGCGTGAGCCGCGATTTTGTAAGCAATCAGCCCGTTTCGGACATCCTCAGCATTCGGCAATCCTAAGTGTTCCTTCGGCGTCACGTAACACAGCATTGCAGTACCGTACCAACCAGCCATCGCCGCCCCAATTGCTGAGGTAATGTGGTCGTACCCAGGCGCAATATCTGTCACCAACGGCCCCAAAACATAAAAGGGTGCTTCCGAACATTCCTCCATTTGTTTCTTGACATTAAACTCAATTTGATCCATCGGCACGTGGCCCGGGCCTTCCACCATTACCTGCACGTCATGTTCCCAAGCTTTGCGAGTTAATTGTCCCAAAGTTTTGAGTTCCGCTAATTGAGCCTCATCCGACGCATCGTGAGTGCAACCGGGGCGCAGAGAATCTCCCAAACTAAACGAAACATCGTATTTTTTGAAGATTTCAATGATGTCGTTAAAGTGAGTGTAGAGAGGATTTTGTTTGTGGTGATGCAGCATCCACCGCGCCAAAATGCCGCCGCCGCGAGAGACAATCCCCGTAATCCGATTTCTCACCAACGGCAAATGCTCAATCAAAATTCCGGCGTGAATTGTTTGGTAATCCACACCTTGTTGAGCGTGTTTGTCAATGATGTGAAGAAAGTCATTCGCCGTCAGACTTTCCATATTACCGTGAACGCTTTCTAGTGCTTGGTAAATTGGTACAGTACCGATCGGCACTGGTGAAGCTTTGATAATTGTAGTGCGAATTTCATCCAAATTCCCGCCGCCGGTGGACAAGTCCATCACGGTATCAGCGCCGTATTTCACTGCTAGTTTAAGCTTGTCAACTTCTTCTTCCATATTGGAAGAGTTGGGAGATGCACCGATATTAGCATTGACTTTGCATTTAGAGGCAATGCCGATCGCCATCGGTTCTAAATTCGTGTGATTGATATTAGCGGGAATAATCATCCGTCCCCGCGCTACTTCGGCGCGGATAAGTTCTGGCGGGAGATTTTCTCGCTTAGCAACAAAGTGCATTTCCTCAGTAATTACACCTTGGCGGGCGTAGTGCATTTGAGATACATTGGTGTGCCCCTGACGCTTCGCGATCCATTCGGTACGCATATTTAATTTCCTTGATAAACAGCTTCCCTCCGCTGGTATTACCCAGACTCAGGTTCTAAGGGTGTTTTCTCAGCCCGGATATTCGGGCACCCCTAGCTAAGCTGTTGATTGTATCACCGATTTCTGGGCGCGACGGCAGCAACTAAGGAAATCTTAATATTGAGATATAGATGAGGGGAGCGATCGGCCTTTTGGGGCTTCTGATATTTCTGTTGTTTAAAAAGTACACGCCAGCGCAGCTATCCCGAAGGCAATCACACCCCATTTAACAACCTAAAAACAATCACACCTCATCAGGATTAATCCCCATTTCGCGCAATTTTACTGCTAGGCGATCGGCGCGTTGTTTTTCTTCCTCCGCGCGAAGGCTTTCTTGTTGTGCGCGAAGGCTTTCTCGTTCTGCCCGCAGGTGTTCTTCTGCCGCACGTTCCTCTCCAATTAACAGCAAATTCCCTTCACTATCCCACCAACGCAACCAAGGTAAATTCATCTCATCATATTCACCTTGCCAAATTCCCAACTCAACTCCAAGCTGAGGAATCAGATAGCGACCGCG
This sequence comes from Microcoleus sp. Pol8_D6, assembly GCF_036700965.1. Taxonomy (NCBI): domain Bacteria; kingdom Bacillati; phylum Cyanobacteriota; class Cyanophyceae; order Oscillatoriales; family Microcoleaceae; genus Microcoleus; species Microcoleus sp. Pol8_D6. The sequence goes on from NZ_JAUBPW010000052.1 coordinate 36,955, forward strand.
CTCATTTACACTCATGCGCTGATAGCAATTGTCTTCTAAATGATACATTTCTACAGCGGCTTTTTTCACTTCATAAATGCCATAGTAAGGCACGCGAATCGCCTGTTCGTAAACCCAAAATTTGCCCACCTTTTGTTCTTCGGATTGACCTGGTTCGGGCGGCGGCGTTCTATCTCGCTCTTCTGCACCGTTCCCTGACACAAATTCCAAAACTATCAGCGGTGCAACGTATTCTTTCCACAATACATAAGAACGTCGCACCTCACCATTTAATAGTGGGGGAACATTCGGCACATAAAACCAATCGGGCGCTTCGGCACCTCGTTCTAGTGGGTCAGTTAAACGCCAATAAATCCCACAATCTTGACCGATGCGATAGCGTCCGTCCGGATGAATTTGTTGCAAAATTGGTCGGAGTGAATCAGTGAGAATAATGCTTTGAGGAAGTTCTTGAAAGTTTTTCACAAAAGTACCATCGGACTCTGGCAGTTCAGTGTGGTCTGGGAGATGGGTGACTTCCAATTCAAATGATTTGGCAATAGTCATAACACTTGCGCTGATTTGAGTAATTAAACTTATTATAGGAGAAGGAAGTTCGGCAACGGATTTTGTAACGGATGTAACGGATATAACGGATGTCAGGTAGAAGGTAGAAGCCGAAATTTGGCGATTTGAATTCCCCCCTAAATTAGTAAAATTCAATAATAGAAAATTTTTCTATTAACCCAATATACAATCAACGCTCACTTCCAATTCGGGAAAAGCCAGCGGCGCAACTTGTTGACCGCGCCAAAACTTGAGCATTAAACTATAACCGTTCGGGCCGGGCTGAGGGTAGAATTCCAAACAATTTTCAACTAAATCTACCAGCCAAACTTCTTGAATGAGCGATCGCGCGTAAATGGATACTTTCACATCTCTGTCATAATCAACCGTACTATCTGAAACCTCAACTAACAGCAAAACTTCAGACTGTACTGGATGGGCTGTGGCGTAGTAGTCAGCGCGAGGTTGCAGCAATACAACATCCGGTTGAGGTTCAGTCCTCTCAGTCAACTGGATAGGGTCTTGGACACCCAAAATAGCAAGATTTTGTGGAATCACGCTAAAACTGCGGATCAGTCGTCGCACACAACTTGCATGACGAGTTCCAATTGCAGCCATTTTAACAATCTCTCCTTCTATCAATTCCACCCGATCGCCCTCGGAGAGAATACCAACCTCAGTCATCAAATGATATTCTTTTACTGTAAATAACCGTTTTTGAAGCTGAACAGACATATAACTATTCTCCTTGTTTGCAGCTCACCTAAATTTACCATAAAAAAAACCGCCCCCAACAGATGATGTACTTCCTTGTAGCTACTGAATCCTGCTGGTTCTGGCAATTCCTTCTCTAATTTCTCTACAGTTTCACGATTGATTATTATTGGTCTTCCCCAACGGGGTGTTGGGATAATAATTCTTCCATTCCCCCTTGACGATAGCTAGAAAATTATCTTTCATTGCAAACTAGGTACGATGTTTCCCGACGCGCACAGAAGAAGACGATACTGTTTGTACCATTTGGGTTTTGGGCCAATGCAGAGATTGCTGTTGTTCTTGTCGGTGATCATCTTTAACTCTGAGCGAGAAGAGCTTTCAGTTCAGATTCTGTTTCCTCCATTTCAATCTTGACAACTCCTGACATTTCCGCTCTTTATATTTGGGTAGTAACTCACAAAAAAGACAGCTACTAACTGTAGCAGTTTTTTATAAAAGTCGTATAATTCCTGAAACTCATTTTAAGCTTTGTGAATTTATTTTTTTATTATTTTTAACATTGTTAAGTTTTCTTTACTGATTGATACAAAAATATAATTAAATGATATCCGTTTGATCGCAATCCGATGGAACCAAGGAGAGTAAAAGCCAATAAATTAATAAATTACACTTTATTAAGTTTTAATAGGTTTTAATATTTTTAGTGCATCCTAGATAGACCGGCATAGTTCGCTAAAAGCAAGCATAGCCTTTCTAACATAGTAAACTTTTGGATGTAGAAAAAGCCTTTCTGACTCGCTGCCCTTGGCTCCTCTACGCTTTGTAGAAAAGTCGGGGCAAAAACTGTGCTAACTTTTGTTGAGTAAATTACTATGTTACAATCAGCTCTAACAATAATTAAGTTTTAAAACCGGCCTTAACCTTACGCTGCATTCCATTGCGATCTGTAGAATAACAATGACTATCAACTTAGCTGGCTATCAATTCGTTGAAACCCTCCACAGCGGAATAAGAACTTCAGTCGATCGCGTTCGGAAGGATTCAGACTTTTCCAGCGTGATCGTCAAAAAGCTAAAGGCTGAGTATCCCACTCTTTCTGACATCACCCGCTTGCGACACGAATATCAAATCCTGCACAGCTTGAACGTAGAAGGGATTGTCAAAGCCATTAGTTTAGAAAGCTATAAAAACGGTTTAGCACTGATATTAGAAGATTCAGGCTCCCAGTCTTTCAACGATTGGATGAAGGGTAAAAAACTCACAACCATTCAATTTATTTTTTTGGGTCTCCAGCTTGTCTCTGCTTTAGCAGAAATCCATAAAAATAACATTATTCATAAAGATGTAAAGCCACAAAATATTATCATCAACCCAGCCACTGAAAAACTTAAAATTATTGATTTTAGCATCGCTTCGCGCTTGGAGCGAGAAAATTCGACGCTCAGCCATCCAGATTTGCTCGAAGGCACACTCGCCTATATGTCGCCCGAACAAACTGGCCGGATGAATCGGTCAATTGACTACCGCACTGATTTTTATTCACTAGGCGTTACCTTCTATGAAATGCTCACAGGCGAGTTGCCCTTTAATTCAACAGACCCGCTGGAATTGGTACACAGCCATATTGCCAAAACTCCCATTCCCCCTCACCAGCTAAATCCTGAAATCCCGCCACAAATTTCAGCGATTGCGATGAAGTTATTAGCTAAAAATGCTGAAGACCGCTACCAAAGCACTGAAGGACTAAAATTTGACCTAGAAACTTGCTTGCTCAAACTACAGGCTAGCGGATATATTTCCAACTTTGTTGTTGGAAGTGCGGATAAAGCAGGGCAATTAAACATACCGCAAAAGCTCTACGGTCGCAACCAAGAAATTGAAAAACTTCTAGAAACTTTCGATCGCGTTGCCAGTGGCACTACCGAATTAATGCTGGTTTCAGGTTATTCCGGGATAGGCAAAACAGTTTTGGTCAATGAAGTTCACAAACCCATTGTGCGGCAACGAGGCTATTTTATTGCGGGTAAATTTGACCAGTTCAAGCGTAATATTCCTTATGCTTCCCTAATTCAAGCATTCCAATCCTTAACTCAGCAACTTCTAACCGAAGGCGAATTAGAAATCCAAGCTTGGAAAGAAAAACTGTTATCCGCTTTAGGCGATAACGGACAAGTCATCATTGATGTTATCCCTGAAGTCGAATTAATTATTGGCAAACAGCCACCCGTAGCAGAACTTGGGGCAACTGAAGCTCAAAACCGTTTCAGCCGCGTCTTTAAACAATTCATTGGCGTATTTACGACTATTGACCATCCCTTAGTTATCTTCCTCGATGACTTGCAGTGGGCGGATTCGGCGTCGTTGAAATTAATTGAATTGCTAATAAGTGATTCTGATAGCAAGTATTTATTGCTGATTGGGGCATATCGAGATAACGAAGTTTCTCCAACTCATCCGACGATTCAAACAATTGACAAGATTCGCCAAACTGGTGCGACGGTGAATAATATTGTCCTTCAACCATTACACCTGGTTCATGTTGAAGAATTAATTGCGGATACTTTAAATGAATCGGGCGGTTCGGAAGCCCTGTCTGTAAAGACGCGAAATTTCGCGTCTCTACTGTTTAATAAAACCCAGGGCAATCCTTTCTTCATAAGTCAACTCCTCAAAACTCTCTATCAAGAAGATTTGTTGACTTATAACTTCACCCCCCTAATCCCCCCTTACCAAGGGGGGACAAAGGGGGGTTGGCAATGGAATATCGAGCAAATTCAAGCGATCGGCATCACCGATTACAATGTTGTAGAATTGATTGCTAGAAACATACGCAAATTGCCCGAAGATACACAAAAAGTATTAAAATTTGCTGCTTGTATTGGCAACAGTTTTAACTTAGAAGTTTTGGCGATTGTCAATCAGGAATCATCCTTAGTCACGGCAGCGCAATTGTGGGCAGCACTGCAAGCTGGGTTGATTTTACCTTTGAGCAATGAATACAAAATTCCCCTCGTATTTAGTCAAGAAGAATCGGGCGGTTTTACCTTAACTGATGTGAAAGTTGACTACAAGTTTTTACATGACCGCGTGCAGCAAGCTGCCTATTCTTTGATTCCAGATGAGCAGAAAAAAGAAACCCACTTAAAAATCGGTCAACTGCTGCTGCAAAGTACAACGCCAGAAGACCGAAAAGAAAATATTTTCGCTTTAGTTAACCAACTCAATTATGGTACTGACTTACTTACAACTGAATCCCAAAAATATGAACTCGCTCAATTGAATCTAATTGCAGGTCAGAAAGCGAAAGCTGCTACAGCCCACGATTCCGCCGTTAAATATTTGCAAGTGGGTTTATCTCTGCTAGCGGTAGATAGTTGGGACAATCAATATGAACTGGCATTAAGGCTGCATGAGGAAGCAGCAGAGTCAGCATATTTGAGTGGTGATTTTGACGGAATGCAGAGATTCGTTGAGATAGTACAAAACTGCGCCAAAACGCTATTGGACATAGTAAAAGTGTACGAAGTCCAGATTCAAGCTTATATGGCGCAGAACAAGCTGCAGGAAGCATTGAATACGGGGCTGGAAGTCTTAAAGCAGTTGGAGGTAGAGTTTCCCGACTCGCCAAACCCATCTGATATTGGGCAGGCGCTGGGGGAAACTGCGGCAATTTTGAGCGGAACTCGAATTGAGGACTTAATCGAGCTCCCTGAAATGACCGATCCTTATCAATTAGCAGCAATCAGGATTTTGTCAAGTATATTTTCTGCTTGCTATTCTGGAATGCCCGTACTGGTGCCTTTAACAGTGTGCAAACAGGTCGATTTATCCGTTCAATATGGCAATGCTTCTGTGTCTCCCTTTGCGTATGCGGTATATAGTCTTCTTCTTTGCGGGGCGGTAGGAGATATTGAGCGGGGCTATGAGTTCGGCCAATTAGCTTTACGTCTAGTGTCAAAGTTAAATGCCAAAGAAATCGAAGCCAAGACTTGCCACTTAGTGTATGCTGCCGTTCAACATTGGAAAGAACACGTCCGAAGTACCTTAGAACCTTTCCTGGCAGCTTTCTCTACTGGGCTGGAAACGGGAGATTTAGAATATGCTGGCTATGCCGTCATGGTGTGGAGTCATTACTCGTTTTTTGTTGGCAAGCAACTAATGCAACTCGAACGAGAGATAGCAACTTACACAGATGCAATTCATAAAATCAGCCAAGAAACAGCGCTTAATAATACAAAAATCTGTTGGCAAGCTGTCTTAAACATGATGGGAAGAAGCGAAAACATATGTCAGTTAAAGGGAGAAATTTACGACGAAGATAAAATGGTGCCGCTATATCAGCAAACCAACAACCAACTGGCCATTCATTACTTATACTTGCACAAACTTGCGCTTTGTTATGTGTTTGAGAATTACGCGGAAGCTTTAAAAAATATCCCTCAAGTAGAAAGTTCTTTCGGATCATCTACAGGGCAGCTAACTGTTGTTATTTTCTATTTATACGATTCTCTAGTACGCCTAGCTGTGTATTCTGAAACTTCGCAGCCCGACCAACAGGACATTCTTAACCGAGTACAAGCTAATCAAGAAAAGTTGCAAAAATGGGCGCATTATGCTCCAATGAATCATCAACATAAATTCTATTTAGTAGAGGCAGAAAAAAATCGTGTTTTAGGCGAAACAGTAGAAGCGATCGAGATGTACGACAAAGCGATCGCTCTTGCTAAAGAAAATGAGTACATCAACGAAGAAGCACTAGCTCACGAACTCGCTGCTAAATTTTATTTTTCATGGGGTAAAGAAAAGATTGCCCGCACCTACATGACCGATGCTTATTATGCCTATATGCGCTGGGGAGCTTTAGCTAAAGTTAAACATCTAGAAGAAAAATACCCGAAATTAATAGCGCGCTCGCCTGCGCTCACCGAAACCCCTTTCAACCCTACGATGACAATTCCTCCTTTGACCATTACAGGCAGTCAAACAGAGTTGCTAGACTTAGCAACTGTAATGAAAGCATCTAGTGCCATTTCTAGTGAAATTGTTCTACCTAACTTGCTCACCAAGTTAATGAAAATTTTGATAGAAAACGCAGGCGCTGAAACTGGATTGCTTATTCTCTCAAAAGAGGGTCAACTTGTTATAGAAGCGGCGGGGACTAAAGATAGAGTTCGAGTGCTGGAATCTTTACCAGTATCAACTTCTGGGCAAGTGCCTATCTCGGTACTTAATTACGTCACCAGAACTCAGAAAGATGTCGTTTTAAATGATTCGGGCCGCGAGGAAATCTTTAACGCCGACCCCTACATTACCCAACACAAACCAAAATCAATTTTGTGTGCGCCTATCCTATATCAAGGTAAGTTAACTGCCATCCTGTACCTAGAAAACAACGTGATTGCTGGCGCTTTCACGCCGAAGCGGGTAGAAGTTTTGCGGATGCTATCGGGACAAGCGGCGATCGCCTTAGAGAATGCCAACCTCTATCACACTTTAGAAGTCAAAGTAGAAGAGCGAACCGAGGAATTAAAAGCCAAAAATACGCGCCTAGAAGTAGAAATTCAAGAGAGACAGCGAGCCGAGCAAGCAGCCGAAGCCGCAAACCGCGCCAAAAGCCAATTTCTCGCCAACATGAGCCATGAACTTCGCACACCGCTCAACGGCATTTTAGGTTATACCCAAATCCTCAAACGAGACACAGGTTTAACCAGTCAGCAAAATTCTGGTATTAACATAATTCATCAGTGTGGCGAACACCTCCTAACTCTGATCAATGACGTTCTAGACCTCTCCAAAATCGAAGCCGGAAAAATGGAACTCTACCTCACCGAGTTTCACCTGTCAGACTTTCTCCAAGGCATTACAGAAATCTGCCAGATTCGCGCCCACCAGAAGGGAATCTCTTTGATTTACGAACCGCTAACTCCACTTCCGACTTGCGTCCAAGCCGATGAAAAAAGATTGCGGCAAATTCTCATCAACTTACTCGGTAATGCCATAAAATTCACCGAAAAAGGAGGCGTTAGTTTTAAAGTAGAAAGACTAGAGACTCAGCAATCTTTGTCATCACCAATCGCCAATCCCGAATCCTTAACAGCGAAATTTATTTTCCAAGTAGAAGATACAGGCATTGGCATCGCGCCGGACGAACTCTCGAAAATATTTTTGCCCTTCGAGCAATCCAGCGGTTCAGTTAGCCAGATAGAGGGGACAGGATTAGGGCTGCCAATTAGTCGCCAATTAGTGGAAATGATGGGCGGCGAACTGAAAGTACAAAGCTCTTTAGGTAAAGGCAGTATTTTCTGGTTTGAGTTAGAGTTGCCTATTACGGAAAGCTGGGAAGGGTATCAAAAAGAACCTGAAAAAATTATCAGGGGTTTCTCAGGCGATCGGCGGAAAATTTTAGTCGTTGACGATCGCTGGCAAAATCGCTCTGTCCTCGTTAATCTCTTAGCTCCCATTGGGTTTGAATTAATGGAGGCAACGGACGGTCAAGACTGCGTGAATAAAGCGCTGTTATTTCAACCGGACTGTATTATAATTGACTTAGTAATGCCAGTCATGGACGGCTTTGAAGCGGTGAGGCGGCTCAGAAAAATCCCTCCATTGAAGGATGTAATCGCGATCGGAACTTCTGCTAGCATTTTATCGGGCGAACCCCAAAGCATTTTCCAGGCTGGTTGCAACGCTTTTCTCCTCAAACCAATTCGGGCAGAAAAGTTATTAGAATGCTTGGGGCACCATTTACGTTTAGAATGGGTTTATGATGAGCGAACAACTTTCAGTTTAGAAGGTCTCTTCACCGATCCCCCTTCCCAAATCCAAGACCAACAACTGATTGCTCCCCCTTCGGAAGAAGTTGCAGTCCTGTTCGATTTAGCCATGAAAGGTGAACTACTCAGTATTGAGAAGCGAGCCAGCAAGCTGAAGGCAATAGATATGCGTTATGCACCTTTTGCCAATCAGTTACTTGAATTAACCAAAAACTTTGAAGAAGACAAATTAGTAGAATTTGTTCAACAGTTTAGATGAGGACTAAAAATGACTAGCAAATCTTTAGACAGAGGCACCATTTTAATTGTGGATGATACGCCCACTAATCTGGGTTCAGTATTGGATTTTTTGAGCGCATCTGGCTTCACTGTTTGGGTGGCTCGCAGTGGGTCTAGCGCTCTCAAAAAAGTGCAATATTCCCAGCCGGATTTAATTTTGCTGGATGTTCTGATGCCAGAGATGAACGGATTTAAAACCTGTCAACATCTAAAAGCAAATGACTTAACTAAAGATATCCCAGTCATTTTTATGACCGCGCTGGACGATACAGAAAGCAAAGTCCAAGGCTTTAATGTGGGGGGAGTTGATTATATCACTAAGCCCCTTCAACAGGAAGAAGTTTTAGCTCGGGCTATCACGCACCTGAATCTGCGAAATCTAACTAAAAAGCTTCAGGCGCAAATTGTCGAACGCGAGCAAGCGCAAGCCGACCTACAAGTTTTAGCACAAGAGCTAGAGACGCGAGTAGAACAGCGCACTGCTGAACTTTCCCAAACGAATGAACGCCTCAAGCAGGAGGCTGCTGAACGCAAGCTTGCACAAGCAGCTTTGCAAGCATCGGAAGCGCGAGAGCGGCACAAAGCCCTACAGCTCGAAAATTCCCTGCACGAACTCAAGCAGGTGCAAAGCCAGCTCATTCAAAGCGAAAAAATGTCGGGGCTAGGCCAACTCGTAGCTGGTGTAGCCCATGAAATCAATAATCCAATTAATTTTATTTATGGAAATCTTTCCTATGCTCTGGAATATTCAAAAGCTTTGGTCACTATCCTTGACCTCTACGAAAAGCACTATCCTCATCCGCCTCAAGATATACAAGCAGAAATCGTGGCAAGCGAGCTAAATTATCTCAAAGACGACTTGCCTAAATTGTTCAAATCGATGTACTTAGGAGCCGATCGCATCCGCGAAATTGTTTTATCTTTGCGCCTATTCGCACGGCAAGAAGGATATGAAATGAGAGCGGTCAACCTTCACGAAGGCATGGACAGCACGCTGATGATTTTACAGAGCCGACTAAAATTTAACTCAGACCGCCCCTCGATAGAAGTGGTGCGGGACTATTGCCCAAACCTGCCCGAAGTGGACTGTTATGGGGGAGAAATGAATCAGGTATTTATGAATGTACTTGCAAATGCGATCGATGCTATTGACGAGTGGAACACGCAGAGATCGCTAGAAGAAATTAAAGCGAATCCTAGCGTGATTCGGATTAGCACAGAAATAACCAGCAACAATTACGTAGCTGTCCGAATTGTGGACAATGGGCCAGGGATATCGGAAGAGGTTCGTCGCCACGTATTTAACCCGTTTTTTACGACAAAACCCCCCGGTAAGGGCACAGGGATTGGGTTGTCGATTAGCTGGCAAATTGTAGTGGAAAAACACCGGGGAAGCTTGGGGTGTATTTCTGCACCAGGCGGGGGAACAGAGTTTATTATTGAGATTCCGATTCGGCAGGAGTCGCCTGTCTTGTCGCTGTCAGCTTGATCGTTATAATTTCGGGTATCTTCATCCATAATTGTGCGCTGTGATGGGAAATCGCAGAAACCCCGCGATTTCCCATCACAGCGCACAATTACCAATAAGAAAATTCGGGTGTGTACGTAGCGTTGTAGGCTACACCTAATATCATTTCCGGTTACACTCATACATGATGTTGACGGTTGACTGTTCACGGCGTCAACAGTCAACCGTCAACTCAAATTTACTATTCCGATGCTAACGGATTTGATATACCTAACTGTCCGAAGAATCATCGGATTGTGGCTGTTTTTGAGTATCTTTTTCCCCGGCACTAAATCCTTCTGTATCCTGCTTTAATTCTGATACTAGTGCGCCTCGATCGCGCCAAGCTTCCGCATTTTCGGGTTTGATGGCAATAGCTCGATCGTAAGCTGCCATTGCTTCCTCATACCGCTTTAATTCGGACAAAGCTATCCCCACATGACGCCAAGCATCGTAGGAGTCTGGCTTAATAGCAATCGCTTTCTCATAAGCTGTGATCGCTTCTTCATTGCGCTGCAATTTTGCCAATGATTCGCCTTTACAAAACCAAGCTTCGTAACATTCGGAATTAAGGGTAATTGCGGATTCGTAAGAGGCAATTGCTGCTTCGTGCTGCGACAGTTGGTCGAAAGCTGCACCTCGGTTGTGCCACACTTCAAAATCCTGCGGTTTAATCGCTATTGCTTTGTCGTAGGATTCGATCGATTCTTGATATCGCTGCATTTTTCCGAGCACAGCGGCTCTATTGTACCAAACTTCGTATTTGTCGGGCCGGATGCCGATCGCCCGATCATAAGAATCAATAGCATCACTGTAGCGGAGCAGTCTCCACAGCATATTGCCTCGATTGTACCAAGTTTCATATCTCTTGGAATTGAGTTCAAGAGCGCGATCGTAAGAATCAACTGCTGCTGCGTACTGCTGTACTTTGGCCAGCATCGCACCTCGGTTGTGCCAAATTTCGCTGTCGGTTGCTTTGATAGCGAGGGCGCGATCGTAACTGGCGATCGCTTCTTCGTAATGCTGCAATTGACCCAACAAAGCCGCTATACTGTGCCAACAACCGTATTTTCGGAATTCGCTCGAACTTGCTCGCTCGTAACAGGCGATCGCCTCTTCGTACTTCTGCAATTTTCCCAGCAAATGCGCTTTATTATACCATGCTTCGTAGTTATCCGGTTTAATCGATATTGCTTGGTCGTAACAGACGAGTGCTTCTTCCGGGCGCTGCAATTTTATTAACACATTTCCGCGCCAATACCAAGCCTCATTCAAAAATTTATTCGCTAAAACAGCTTTTTCCAAACACACTAATGCCTCATCATAATTGCCTTGAAAATAAAGCCCTTCGGCTTGCTTGATATAATCGTCAGCAATCAAATTTTCGTTGCTAGCAGGTGCAGTTTGCGAATTTTGGGAATTGTTTAATGCCGGTTGAGGTGCGATTTTGAGAGCTTCTTTGGCAACAACTGCGGGAACTTGGGAAATTTCTTGAACAATTTGATATTTTTTCTCGTCAACTTCTGTCCGCAAAACTTGCAGGTGCATGATAAATTGCGATTTGAGAGTCTCAATTTGCTCGACGGAAGATTTGGAAAGTTCAGTTTCTCTAGTTAAAAAATCAATAGATTGTTTAGCTGCACTCATTTGCGCTTCTAATTCATTTCTCAACTTTTGAGTCAGTTGGCTAGAATTTATGAGTTCTGATTCCAATACACCAATGCCTTGCAATCGTTTATTGGCATCAGCAACCAAGTGTTTGATGATCAGCCGTCGCATCATCCAAAAAAAGGCAATGGTCACTGGTGGAAATACAGTACCAAGAATTAGTAAAATATTGAGCAAAGTTATGGTACTATTAAAACCGTATCCAGATTCAGAACTGCCACTAGACGGGGAGATAAAAGCGACAACCTCGCGAACTTGAGGATTGGTCTCAACCCCAGTTTCGATTAATTTAGCCAGCCAGGTTTCTTGTAAAGATTTTGTTAGTTCATCGCCGGATGCAGCAGGAGTATTCGCCTTGGTTTTTGCACTAGCAGATAAATCGGGTTGAGCGGCCGCTACCAGCAAACCAGTTGGCGATTTTACAGCAATTCGCGGGGAAAATTGTTCGTGGGCGATCGTCTCAGGCTCACTAATTGACTCAGCCCGACGCGATACGGTACTATTTGGGAAAAATTGTTCGTGGGCGATCGTCTCAGGCTCACTAATTGACTCAGCCCGACGCGATACGGTACTATTTGGGGAAAATTGTTCGTAGGCGATCGTCTCAGGCTCGCTAATTGACTCAGCCTGACGCGATTCAGTATTATTTACCGCATCAACAAAGTTGCTAGCCTGCGGTGTCTCAGGAGAAATAGGATGTGCAGCAGGATTGGCGCTAGTATTAGCAGTTAAATTGTGGGATGCGAGGGCAGCCAGAGTCAAGAGAGCTACATTTGAGACGCGCATAAACGTCAACTCATTTAGGAGAAATTAGTGCTTGGTTGTCAGCGATCGGGCGATCGACCTCATACTCTCAGCAGTTAGAATAGCTGACATGAGGAATGCTGACTTACTATCTCCAAAATACGGGCGGAGTCTGACTTTTCAGGAAAACTGCCAGTAATTCTGGCTGGGGAACTTTGGTGAAAGAATATATTCTCGCGCCTCATGCGGTTGGATAACTCTCGGAATCTATCATTAGGCTGGTAGGGGTGGCTTCACCAATCTGCACAATTAGCCAACTATCCCGGTGAACCCGCCCCAGCCGACCCGATTTTTAACTCTAAACCCCAGCTAAAACCGCTTCCGGCTGCTGAAGTTCAGCCACCACTTCTTCTAAATCAGCGCCAAAAATTTCACAGCTATTATTCGGACTTTCAATCAGCTTAATCTTGTGCAACTCTGCGCCCAATTCCCGAACGGGCGCAAGCAACAATTGCCAGATCCGAACAGCAATATTCTCCGCAGTCGGCACAACGTTCTCAAAAGAGGAAATCTCCTTATTTAAAAAAGTGCGATCGATGGTATTTTTCTCTGACTAAGCGCGTTTTGTAGGGGCAATGCCGCCGTGGTTGCCCCGATCGATCCTGATGATTGTTGCGTCAGTCGTATTGCTTTAATTATCTGCAATCCATCCGCTATCGATCGTCGCTGAGATCCTCAGCAACCTTATCAAGTCTGTCATTGGCATCTTTGGACAGCTTGAGACAATAAGCAGTCGATGCCAGACCTCCAGTTGCCGTGATAGTGCCCTCTGATACCATTTTCCTAAATATTTGCTACAGATAACCCATTTAATATGAATGGATATCCAGTCAAAGAGGCAATCACTTC
>NZ_JAUBPW010000053.1:0-49727 GCF_036700965.1 Microcoleus sp. Pol8_D6
TCATTAAATAATCACATCGGTGCGATTTGGTATTTTATCCATCACTACAATTTATCATTACTTGTTTAGGACTACCCTCAAATCTAAACTCTCAAATGGTATTATGCAGGAGCGATCGCTCCTTTCAGACACCGCTGCAGATAAATTTGAGCTACCTTATCATTAGGGTTGATTTCCAAGCATGCCGAAAACCATCTTTTAGCTTCGACACACTTGTCACTATTGTAGAGTACCAAAGCTTGCTCAAAGATTGTCTTTGTCTCTAATTTTTTCTGTCGTAACTCTGGCGGATCGGCCGCAAATACTTCATAAACTGTTACCATTCGCGATTTGCCTTTAACTGCTACGCGATCGATCAACCTAAAATCATAAATATCGTTCAACTGTATAAAAGTATGGTGAGTAATTAACATGGAAACTCCATACTCTTTTGTCAAGTTTTCCACACGAGAGGCTAAGTTTACCGCATCGCTAATCACCGTGCTATCCATCCGACTTTGGCCGCCAACGGTGCCTAACATCAAAGAACCCGTATTGATTCCTATGCCAATTTGCAGCGGCGGGCGATCGGGTCGATTGCGACTAATATTATACTCATTAAGCTCTTCTAGCATTGCAATTCCAGCTTTCACAGCATCATCCGCACTGCCATCAAACAGCGCCATAATCGCATCGCCCATGTATTTATCAATAAAACCAAAATTATTAGTAATTGCCGGTTCCATTCGTGACAAATAACCATTGATAAATTGAAAATTCTCTTCGGGATTCATCCTTTCTGAAAGAGATGTGAAATCGCGGATATCTGAAAACAGCACCGACATTTCTTTCTGTACCTGATCGCCTAATTTGACTTCCAGAATACTTTCATATCCCAGAAAGTGGAGAAATTCGTGCGGCACAAACCGCCCGTAAGCATCTGTTAAATTTTCTTCTGCTGCTAAAGCTTTTTGTAACTCGTCTGTGAATTGGCGGCGTTCGGTTTCTACCTCTAGACGTTCCGTGATGTCTTGAAAAGCGGCGATCGCGTAAACTATGTTTTTCCGTTCGTCGTAGATTGGAGTCGCCCAAACCTCGATCGGCACAATCCGATCCGACCCATGAACTTCTAGATCGTCCATACGCACAAATTCTCCCCGCAACGCCCGAACAATCGGTTGGCTATCCCTCGGATACAATTGATTAGTTGCAGCGTCGTAAAAATGATAAGCTTCAGGAAATTGGTCAGTACCCCCATCAAAAATTAAACCTTGGGCTAGTATCCTTTCCCCCCAAGAATTCATGTAAAAAGGTTTCCCCTTACCATCGACAACAAATATTCCCACTGGCATCGCTTCCAGGAATTGAGTCAATCGACTTTCGTTTTCTGACAGTGCCTCGTTTAACTTTTCTTCGGCTGCCAAAGCTTTTTCTAAATCATTAGTAAACCGGATTCGTTCTACTTCTACCTGTCTTTGCAAACTAATATCCTTAGCAAAACCCTGATAGTAAAGCACTTCACCGTTAGCATCATAAACGGTGCGCGCATACTCAGAAATCCAGATAATGCTGCCATCTCGACAGTAAACCTGAGACTCAAACTCACACAGAGTACCGTGCTGTTTCATCAGCGCCAGAAACTCTTGACGGCGGTTCGGTTCCACGTACAATTGCTGCTGAATATCATTAATACTTTCTATCAATTCTGATGCGGAATCGTAGCCGTAAATTTCCGCCAGAGCAGGATTCGCACTGATAAAATGTCCGTCCGGAGTCGTCTGAAAAATACCTTCTAGAGCATTTTCAAATATCCCGCGATACTTCTCTTCAGCTTGAATTAACGCCGCTTCAGCTTCCTTGCGTTCAGTTATGTCACTAAAAGCAATAATTGCATAGGAAATGTCGCCTGTAGAATCATAAATTGGTGTTGCCCAACTCTCTACAGGAGTAATCTTATTAGCTGTACGAATTTCTACACCCTCAGTCCGCACATTTTCGCCCCTAAGTGCCCGCATAATTGGCAATTCTTCCACGGGGCATCTCTGATTAGTCCCTGTTTTATAGAATTGATAAATTGCTGCTTTTTGCTCTGAATTAATATGCGGCACAGTGCCTTTGCCAAATACATCCCGCGCTTTCTGGTTAGCGTAGAAAGATTGCCCGTTTGCATCAAGTACACACACGCCCAATGGCATAGCTTCTAGATATTGCGTCAAGCGACTTTCGTTTTCATGGAGTTTGGCAATCAGCATGGCCTGCTTGCGGTTTAATTTTACCAACTCCTGATTCATTTCCTGAAGTTCTCTTTGTTTTTCAGCTAATTGTTTCTCTTGAAAATATTTATATATTGCCTCAGTAACAGTTAATTTTAAGTCATCACATTGCCAAGGTTTAGGTATATACCGGTACAATTTAGCATAGTTAATAGCATTGGCTACCGCATCCAAATCTGCCTGCCCCGTCAGCATGATCTTGAGACAGTTCGGCGAGAGAGCATGAACGCTCCTTAATAGTTCGTCTCCTTTCATACTAGGCATAATATGATCCGAAATAACCAAAGGAACTTCATACTGTTCTGCTAAAAGTTCTGACAGTAGCTCTAAAGCTTCTTCCCCACTTTGAGCCGTTTCAATTAAATATTTATCTTCAAAGGCTTTTAGCAGGTCTATTTCCAGACTATCGAGTATAGTCTGCTCATCATCGACACAAATAATCACTGGTTTTTTCATAAATTTGCTAGACCAGACTTAATCGCTTCAATTAATTCTTGATTTTGCCAAGGTTTTTCTATGAAAGCATGAAGGTTTGCTTGAGTTTTGGTGCGCTCTATTGCTTCTTGGTCTGCTTGTCCTGTCAGCATCACTGTCACAATTTGCGGATATTTTTGATGAATTTTAATCAGCAACTCATCTCCTTTCATTCCGGGCATCAACCAATCAGAGACAATTACTAAAATGTTAACCTCAGCTTCACATAGCTCTTCAATAATTTCCAGGGCTTCGGCAGCACTTTCAGCAAATTCGCAAAGATATTTACCGTTAAATGCCTGTTGCAGTTCAATTTCCAGACTTTCCAACACTCCTACTTCATCGTCCACACACAAAATTGCTGATTTAGACATCGCTAGTTTCCTTCTTTAGTGTGGCAGGGTGCACCCCATGGGCAGCACACCGTTTTCCAAATTTTACATTCTGCGCGGGTAGACTGCAAATTTTCGCCCCCGACTTCAGTCTCCGGCGCTTTACCTACTCAGTTAAATTAATCGGCAAAGACACGGTAAATGCTGTTTTACCGGGCATCGACTCCACATCAATTTTACCCTGATGTTTTTCCATTATTTTTTTGACAATATCCAGCCCCAACCCGCTGCCTTCTCCCGCAGGTTTGGTAGTAAAAAAAGGATCAAAAATTTTCGGAATAATCTCTGGTTGCATCCCTTTACCGCTGTCACTAATTTTTACCAAGACGCTGGTATCTTGTTGTACCGCGTCAATTGTTAAAGTTCCTTGATTGTCCATCGCTTGTAAGGCATTGTGAATTAAATTTGTCCAAACTTGATTGAGTTCGTCGGGATAACACAGTACCACAGGCAACTGATCTTGATAGTTTCTGACAACTTCCACACCCTGCTTGATTTGGTTTTGATAAAGAGTTAATACAGTTTCAAGTCCATCCGTAATATTCACTTGTATTTTTTCCCCATTTACATCGTAACGCGCATAATTTTTCAGGGCAAAGACGACTTTTGCAGCGCGTTCAGTAGCGGTAGCGATGGTTCGGGCGCTTCTGTGAATGCTAGCAAAGTCGTAGGCTGTTCTGATAATATTTTCGCTGTCAGGATCTTTGAGCAACGACAAGAATTCTTGCAGATTTCCTTGCAATCCGATATTGACTAAAATGCTAGCAAGGCTGTCATAATTGTCAATGCCTTCCGACTCTAGTTGCTGCTTCACGTCTTTTTTCAATACCCGTTTTTCTCTAGTAGATAAAGAGTAATTTTGTTGACTAGAACTGTACATCAAACGCAAGAAATCTTGCTGGCGTTCTGCTGACAGTTCTTTAAAAAAAACTGGCAACCTTTCTAGATTGTTATCCAAAAAGCTGGTAATATTTCCAATAGACGACCGAATCGCCCCCAACGGCGTATTAATTTCGTGAGCAATGCCCGCAATCAGTTGCCCTAATGCCGCCATTTTTTCCGATTGCACTAATTGATTCTGAGTAGCTTGCAGTTGGTCTAAAGTAAGTGTAAGTTCATTGTTTTTCTGTTGAAGTTTTTTTCGCAACTGGCATATTGCTAAATGGGTTTCTACCCTCACTAGAACCTCTTCCACCTGAAAGGGCTTGGTAATATAATCTACCCCGCCCACAGCAAAGGCTTTGACCTTATCAAGTACGTCATTAATCGCGCTAATAAAAATCACCGGGATGTCGCAAGTTCGTTCATCAGCTTTGATCTTTTCGCAAACTTCGTACCCATTCATGTCGGGCATCATAATATCCAGCAAAATCAAATCGGGAGGCATACCTTTTGCCGCCGAAAGCGCTAACTCGCCGCTAGGTACTGGGCGCACTTTATAGCCCTTGCTGTTCAAAATTCCGGCTAGTAGTCGCAAATTAGCTGGGGTGTCGTCAACTACTAAAATATTACCGCGATCGGTGCTAATAATGTCGTTATTCATGTGATATTGCTTGAGATATTAACTTTAAAACTGTGTCGTACTCAAAATTTTCTATACAATTTGCGATCGCACCTGCCGTTACTGCATCCTTTAATCGAATTTGCTCTATCAATGTATCAATTAAATCCATATCTGCATTCAGTATTGCTAGCTTTAAATCAGCTACCAGTGAATCAGGCAATTTTACGAAATCAGCCACACTCATTACGCGATCGCCTTCTTTGATTGCCGATAAATTAGTTGGACCCGGCTCTTCATAAATATAGCGCACTCCGATATGTTTGTGCATCGCATCAAAAATATCGGCTTCCCGGAAAGGCTTCCTCATAAAAGCATCGCAGCCCGCCGACAAAATAACTGCTCGTTCTTCCTCCAAAACGCTCGCTGTCAGCGCAATAATCGCAGTAGCTTGACCTTTAATAGTACCTTTAATGTATTGCGTAGCTTCGTAGCCGTCCATCACAGGCATTCTCATGTCCATCCAAATTAGATGCGGTCCCCAACTATCCCAAATCTCAATAGCTTCTTGACCGTTAGTAGCTTCTTTTAGTTCAAAACCTAGAGGAGAGAGGATTTTAATTAACAGTTGGCGGTTGAGCTGTTTATCGTCTACGATCAAAATTCGATAGGTGTGTTGGTTGGGAACCAGGGCTATAACATTCCGGCTCGATTTTTGGCTTTCAATATCAGCCGCAGCGACCGCAATAACTTGAATGTCGAACTTAAAATTAGTTCCCTTACCAACAGCAGAACAAACGCTCATTTCGCCGCCCATTAATTCCACAAATTTGCGACTGATGGGCAATCCCAAGCCAGTACCTTCTTGCGAATCTTTGCCTGTCTTGGTTTGCACGAAAGGTTCAAAAAGATCGTCTAATTCATTGATAGCAATACCGGGACCAGTATCCTCGACTTCAAAATGAAGGAAGAAGGAACAGGTAGAAGCTGCATCGTCATTTGGGGTTGCAATGATCTGGTTGTTGGACGGACTGACTTGAGATATTTTAACACCAGTAATGGCGGAAATTTCTGTATTTTTTGATACTTCCGACTGCTCAAAGTTTCCCCCTTCTGTCTGCTGATTTTTGCCGAATGACTGCTTGCCAACTCTGACCGCTACACCGCCCTCATCGGTAAACTTAAGAGAGTTATTGAGCAGATTAATTAAGATTTGCCGCAACTTTAAATCATCAGTTTCTATGTATTGTGGCACATCGGGATTGCGGTCAAAAACCAACTGCAAGTGCTTGTCATCTGCTTTGAGTTGAAACATATCTTCTAAGTCGTTTAGCAGGCGATAGAGGTCGAATTTTTGGGGATTGAGGGTGGTACGCCCCGATTCAATTTTAGATAAATCCAGCACGTTATTAATCAGGGTAAGGAGGTGTTCTCCGCTGCTGCTAATTATGCTAATATTTTCTTGATGCTCTGGGGATAGAGTTTGGCTGCGAGTGATCAGTTGGGAAAAGCCGAGAATTGCATTGAGAGGCGATCGCAATTCGTGGCTCATGTTAGCAAGAAAGGTGCTTTTAGCTTGATTTGCTACTTCCGCTTTGTCTTTAGCTACAGCCAATTCTACCGTCCGCTCTTGCACTCGCTGTTCTAAAGTTTCAAAAGATTGTTGCAGTTGTTGAGCCATGCTGTTAAATGACTTGGCTAATTCCCCCAATTCGTCGGAGCGTTCGCTTTTTACTGTTTTGTCCCATTCACCTTTAGCAATATTTTTGGCTGCTGTATTTAAGCTCAAAATAGGATTTGTGACCCACTGAGAAGTCAGAATGCCAATCACCACAGCTACTCCTAAAGCTGCGAAACAAAGCAAAACCGCTGTGCGGGTATTGGCATCGATTTCTTTGGTGAAATCTGCTTCGGGAACAACTACGACAATCACCCAGTCTAAACCTTTGCCGTCTTGGAAGGGCAAGACTTTTAAAAATTGTCGCTTGTCATCTATTTCAAAGCTCAATAACTCGGATTTTTTAATTTCGTCTAATTTTTTAAAATTTGCAGTCAAATATTTAGCTGTCGCTTGAGTAAAAGGGTTGCTGCTTTCTTCTACTTTAAACAATTGTCTTTTCTTACCTTTAGTGCGAAACGGTTTTTCTGTTGTGGAAGTTGCTAACAAAGTACCCTGGCGATCTATAATAAATGTTTGACCTGATTTGCCCACTTTGAGACTGTTGAGAAATCTTCCGAAATGGTCGAGACGCAAGGCAGTAAATAAGACTCCTTCGAGCTGATTTTCGTCGCTGTATACGGGTTGGATAGCGCTGATAAGTAATGTTGGTTCTAGTAAGGAAACAAAAACCGAACTCCAAGTAGGTTTTCCGGTTTTAACGGCTTTTTTGTACGCAGGATGTTGCCGAGTATCATAGTTTTTGGCAAGGGTGGTAACTGTAGTGCGATCGCCTCGCTCGTTCGTCTTGTAAGAATTAAAATTTAACCCAGTAGATGGTTCTATCACATTAATCATTCGGGAGCCGTTAGACAGTTGTTGACCGGCTCTATAATTTCCCTTATTGTTGCAAACAGAGGTAAAATTGATATATGGATATAATTGTACTTGCCGCCAAAGATATTTCTCCCAAGCTGATAAGTTTTCCATCTTTAACAAGCCGAGCTTGACAGCATCCAGCTTGGTTTGATTGATTTGATGGGGAGTTGTTAGGTAAACTTGCAGGTTTTGCTCGACACGCAAACTGACCTCACTCATTAACTGACTGGCAAGATTATTAACTGCTTTTTGTCCGTTTCTAAAAGACAGATATCCTACGAGTCCCACGGTTCCCACGATTTGCAATACAAATGGAACTATGAGAACAGTTCGCAGCGGTAATTGGTCTAAAATTTTAGAAACCATAAGATTGAGGGGTTTGGTGAACTTAGTCTACAACCGTCTTTGCAAAACCTGTCTTAACAGCAGCACCATTTATTTACTGCCGCTTAGCTAGGGGGAATAGATGCGGGCTATTTTAGCTGTGGTAGATTCTCGACCCCGATCGAATGTGAACCTAATGTTTACTCGATTAAAGTCTATTATTTTACCCATTGTCGTATTATTGTTACCATTTAGCTAAAAGTTGCAGTCGCTGGCTTCGAGAACAGCCTGATAATTCGATCGCGCGGGCGAGTTTAACCCGCATGGGTCAAGCGGTTTGGAGGCCGGCCAGGAAATTTGCGATCGGCACTCGCTATTTTCGGCAAGACGTGTTATGATGTAGAAAGTCGAGGGCACGTAGCTCAGTGGATAGAGCATCAGGTTCCGGTCCTGAGGGTCGGGGGTTCAAATCCCTCCGTGCTCACTTTCTATGTCTTTTGCGGAGTAAGGGTTTCAGGTTAATCATATTACCGATCGTCCTATTTTCCGCTCAAATTTCGCTCCTGTCGGTTCCTAGTATCTCCAAAACCACCTCCATATCTGCCAAGTTTGCGCCGGACTTTTTGCGTCTGGTCTTCAACTGGTTTAGCAAGTCGGCTGGCTCTGGAAATTCTGCGACGGTCGGAGCCGAGTTTTCCAATCGCTCCGTGCTCATTTAAATTTATAAAATGACTGATTTTGAGAGACCGGGGACAAATTTTTGCCCTCGGTCTCAATTATTGTGATTTAAGCGCCAGTGTCAAAAATCGAATCGCCCCTGTAGTCGCCGATCGCGGACTGATTCCGCCCCTGTTCCTTAGCACGGTACAGTGAACGATCGGCGATCGCAATTAAGTCAACCGATGATAGTTCCGAAATCGGAATCAAGTTGGCGATACCCATACTAATAGTAACTACATCGCTCACATCAGAGGTTTTGTGAGGAATATGTAAAGCTTGAATAGCAGCGTGAATCCGTTGGGCCACCGAACTCGCTCCTTCAAGATCGGTATTAGGCAAAATGATGGCAAATTCTTCTCCGCCGTAACGCGCCACCAAATCCGCTGGACGGTACACCACCTCTTGCACAGTCTGAGCAAGTTTGAACAGACAATCATCCCCCATTTGATGACCGTAGCAATCATTATAACGTTTGAAATAATCCACATCAAACAACAAAAGAGAAATAGGTTTTTGTTCCCGGTATAGCCGCTGCCATTCATGCTCTAAGCGGTCATTAAAACAGCGGCGATTAGCAATTTGAGTCAACCCATCAATATTTACCACTTGTTCTAAGAGGTGAGTAGCGCGGGCTAGTTCTTCGTTAGAGAGTGCCAGTTGTTGATTAATTTCTCTCATGCGCGCTTGGGCCTGCTGCCTTTCTGCCAATTCCTTCTGCAACTTCTGAAAAATATCCGCTTGCTTAATGGCGATCGCTAACTGATTAGCAATTTGTTTAACAAGGTCAACTTCAAATTCTTCCCATTGCCGAGGAGCAGAACATTGATGAATACATAACAACCCCCACAAATCTTGTCCATTGAGCAACGGCGCAACTAAATTAGCCCGAACCGGAAATTGTTTCCAAAGAGCGCGGCAACAGTGTTGAAGGTCAATCTTATTGATATCTTCAACTACCTGCATTCTCCATTCTTTATATGAATCAGGACCTTGTTCACCACCACACGGGTCGTTAAATTGATTTCGGCTTACCAATTTACATCCTTCGCCTACGGATTCTGAAACAAACTCACCATATCCAAATTTACTGTCAGGATCGAACTTAAATATGCCAACACGCTCGGCATCAAGAAACAGGCGAATCTCCTGCGAAGCAATCTCAAAAATTGTAGACAAATCAAGAGATTGACGGATGTGTTGAGTAATCTCTTGAAGTAATATCGCTTTGTCGTACTGTTGCCGCAGAGCAATTTCCGCTTGCTTTTGGGCGAGAATAGCTGCCTCTGCTGCTTTTTTTGCTTTAATAATTTCACCTTCGTATAGGATACGCTGGCGGATACAGATCAAGATGCAATTGTTGACGAAGCTTCCCCCCTTCTCCCGACGCACAGCGTTGATCAGCATAGGTATATCACTACCCTGCTTTGACCTTAATGAGAAGTAAATTTCTTCTACTTTACCGTCGAGTTTCAACAGGGGGAAGAAATGGGTTTGAAAAAAAATCCGGCTGGCCATTGGCAGAATGGAGTTCATTTTGCGTTCCCGCAGTTCATCGGTTTCGTATCCGAGTAATTGCAGTAATGTGGCGTTGACCATTAGGATCGTACCATCGTCAGCAAACGAGAGGAATCCACAGGGTGACGTGTTGAGTAGCTCGTCTATCTGGTAGGTCATGTTTGCCATACAAATCAGGTAGTATGAGGTGCACTCAAATACTCCTTAATCATGTCGATCGTCTCTTGTGGATGACTCAGATGCGGGCAATGTCCCGTAGCTTTCATCAGCCGTAGCGTACTTTTAGGCAGGTGGCGCTGAAGGTAATGCCCTACCTCGGTGGGAGCAATCACGTCATCAGTGCATTGCAATATCAGTGAAGGTACTGATACCTTGGGTAAATCACTGCGATTGTCAGAGTAAAAAGTCACCTCGGCAAAGCGACTTGCAACCACCGGATCAGTGGAGCAAAAACTTGTCTCAAGTTCCTCACTTAACTCAGGACGGTCCTGATTCTGCATCACCATTGGGGCCAGAAAGCTTGCCCAACCAATGTAATTTTTCTCCATGATATCGAGGAGATCCTCAATATCTTTGCGCTCAAACCCTCCGTAATAATTTGGTAAATCATTGATGTAGCAGGGTGAAGGCCCTACGAAAATCAGGCGATTAAAGTAATTAGGAGCTTGAATTGAGGACAGCAGGCCGATCATACTGCTGACCGAATGACCGACAAAAATCACATCCGTCAACGCCAATTCTTTACAAATATCGAGGACATCCTGAACATAGCCATTGAGGTCGCTGTACCGTTCATAACTGTAGGCACTAATATCAGACTGTCCCGAACCTACATAATCAAATAGGATGATTTTGTAGTCGTTCTCGAAAGCCGGTGTTACGAAACGCCACATATTTTGATCGCACCCAAATCCATGAGCAAACATCATCGTCTGGGTGCCTTGTCCAAACACTTTTATATTATTCCGTAAGAAAAATTTTTTAGTCATTTGAGCGACACGAGCATTAAATTAATTATAAGACTTTTGCGCGCTTTGATGAGGGAGGATTGCTGATTCCACATAGTGGTAGACAACAATTCAGGATCTCGGATTAATTGAGTTGCAAACTCAGCAATAGCAGACTTCCTCAACATATAACGCAGCCCAATTTCCTAGGCGCTTGCTTGTAACTATTCCCATTTCGCTGGGGTTTCAATTCCTTCGGCAATAGTGCTCAGATTTAAGCCATGTCTGATTACAACTATGGGTTGGGCAATTCCGCGAGCGATCGCTCCCAACGCTGGCTAAATCGCGGACAAGTTAGGGATCAATTTTGAGCGACTTCATCAGAAAATTTTTCAGATTGTTAAAAGCAGCATAGTCAGGCCCACAATCATCCACAAAAATCCCAATACCACGCTTTGATAATTGGCTCAAAACATTGTATGTAATGTCAAAATTCAGCATCATTGTCGTTTCGGTAATCTCTAGCCCTAGATATTTCGGCTTCATCTGGGTGCGCTCAAGGATGCGATCGCTCTTAGTGATTAAAGTCGGTTGGCTGAGTTGACGTGCCGACAGATTCACCGCGATATTATGCAGAATTAGTCCTGCTGCTAGCCACTGCTGATATTGCCAGCAAGCTTGCTCTAAAATCCATTTGCTCTTCGGGAAAAATCAATCCAGTTTTTTCGGCAATGGGAATACATCGATGGCGATGAATCCAACCTAGTTCAGGAGAATACACTCCTAGTATAACTTTAACACCAGCAAGGCTACCTGTTTGCCAATCGAGCTGAGGTTGATCATACAGCAAGTATTTGCTTTCCAAGCACAATTCAAGAGATTTGCGATCGCCAGGGTATGGAATTTGACCCAAGGTATTGTTGCTGTGTAAAAACTATAGATATTGGGTTCTAGAGACAATAAAAGCTCCTATTTCCGCAATTAAGAAGCTGTAAAACATTGTCGTGGTTGCTATAAATATTCACACACTCCTCAAATTAAAAAAGTTGGGTTTTCTAGCTCAACCCAACCTACTTTTAACAACGATGAATTACTGCTAACCCTCAAATATCCTCATCGTCTTGACCTTGCACACCCTGGAGAATCCGCGATAGCTCACTCTTCTCATTAATAGTAATCCGAGTCGGAGAACCGCTGATAATCCGTTCGTAACCACGGAATGAATCTTTAATTTGTGGGCCTCTTTCAGTAATTGTGTATTCCCGAATTCCTTTGTCATGCCACGAACCACGCATCTTAAACACATTAATTGCCCGCGACATTTCTCCTCGAATCTCTACATACTGCAGCATAATAATCGTGTCAGTAATCGTAGAAATATGGGAGTCGGTAATCGAATTAGAACCCATAAACTGGTCGCTTGTATTCGTAAAAAAGCCGGTTATTTCTTCCTGCTTCGCAAAACCTGTCACTCCGATCACAAATTGCCTAAAAGCATTATTGCTGACACCCCTAGCTAAGGCCGACAGCGAGTCTATAGCAATTCGAGAAGGTTTGAACTCAGCAATTTCTGATTTAATAGTCTGCAAGTGGTCTTCCAAACCGGCAGATTCCGGGTAAGTACACAGCAGCTTCAGCATTCCTTTCTGTTCCATTTCCTCAAAATCAATGCCCCAAGAATAAGCATTGCGGAACAACTGAGCCCGCGACTCTTCATAGGCAAACAGCAGCGCCCGATTGCCGTTCATACAAGCATTCTGCAAGAACTTGCTCACCAACAGCGTTTTGCCGGTTCCCGTTGCACCCG
Source organism: Microcoleus sp. Pol8_D6 (assembly GCF_036700965.1). NCBI lineage: Bacteria > Bacillati > Cyanobacteriota > Cyanophyceae > Oscillatoriales > Microcoleaceae > Microcoleus > Microcoleus sp. Pol8_D6. The sequence continues at coordinate 12,469 of NZ_JAUBPW010000053.1, forward strand.
TAGCCAAAATAATCGAGTCTTTGAAGAAACCGCCACCGCACATCTCGTCGAGAGTTTTATCGCCTGAAGAAACCCGCACGTTGGAAGACTTTTGAGTTAATCGCATCGCCCCCAATGGGAAAATATTAATTCCGTCATTAGTCATAGTAAAAGGATATTCGCCCTTCATGTGAGTTGTACCGCGCAACTTCAAAATTTCGATGGTGCGGCGGCGGCGTTCTCCTTCCAATACGTTGCGAACAATCACCACATTATCCGACACAAACTCTTCCACTCCAAAGCGAGCCACCGGGCCGTATTCTTCCACCCGTTCCGTCGTCATAACTGTAGTTGCTCCGACTTGTTTGAGGCGCGCCACTAAGCGAAAAATTTCTCGGCGCACCACCGATGCAGCGTCGTACTGCTGAAATACGGCGGTAACAGAATCTATTGAAACCCGCTTGGCTTTGTACTTGCGAATGGCGTACTGAATTCGCTCGATTAAGGCTGATAAATCAAAATTTCCTACGATATCTTGACCTTCTGGATCGGGGGAAGCGTCCAAAATAAATAGCTTGCCTTCCTCGATTAACTGTGCCAGATCCCAACCGAAACTGCAAGCATTTTTAATAATATCTGTCGGAGATTCTTCAAAAGTTACGAACACTCCAGCTTCGTCAAAATGGGTAATTCCATTATAGAGAAATTGTACGGCAAATAAAGTTTTTCCCGTGCCTGATGTGCCGCTGACTAGGGTGGTTCTGCCGAGCGGCATTCCGCCGTGACTGATGTCATCGAAACCCTCAATCATCGTGCGAATTTTTTCAACTCCTGCCGTTACCAATCCTTCTCGTTTAACCGTTTGACTAATTTCATTCATGTCGATTTTTGTCAACTCTCAGTATTCTTTAGTTGTCACTCATTAACCGCCGATCATGAGTCTTTGTACCCAGCTTTTAGTTTTGGCTCTTGCTCAATAACTAATGACTGCTGACTGGTGACTAATAACCCCGCTCAAAAACCGATACCGTGCCACGTACTTCTGTCGTGGAAAGATGAAAATTTTAGACTTTTGTTCAACCTCCCAGGTTCATCTGTTGAGTAAATCTAAAACCTAAAATCGTTCGACTAAGCGCGAGTCGATGCTTCGAATGAGCGCTCGCCGAACGTTTTACGCCAAACCGAAGTCTCAAATCTAAAATCGACAGACTCTCACTTGATTATCTTATGAATTGAGGTCTTCTTCGCGAAGTTCTTCATAGAGCAAATCTAATCCTATCAGAACTTTCTCACGATCGGACAAATCGCCAATAATTTTTCGCACCGGCGGCGGCAGGATTTTTGCCAGCGTCGGGGTTGCCAATATTTTGTCCTCTTCTGCTAGCTGAGGATTTTTGAGAACATCTATGACTTTCAGCGCGTAGACGCCTTGAAATTCTTGTTCTAGGATGTCCTTTAGGGTTTTCAAAGCTCGCACTGAGTTGGGAGTATTCCCCGCAACGTACAGCTTCAGAACGTAGGTTTTCTTCAGAGGACTCATGAACTTTTTTAAATGTTGAGTATTAGTTGTCAGATGTTAGTTGTAGTTGTTATTTGTCTTAAATCCGCTGTTCTTTGTTATTTTATAATAATTTCCGCCTCGCCCTCGCGCGGCCGTTGGTCGGCTCCTTTCTTTTTTGTTAGATTCTACCTTCTACCTTTTCTTTCTTAAATTATGCCGAATCCCTTCTACATTCTACCTTGAGAGGTTTCTTTCGGAATCGATCGCCGATACATCTCGCACATATGAGCGATCGCGTCAATCAGGGTCAAGCGGTAATCGAGCAATATTTCCTCGCTGCGCCCTTCTATTTTTAGCTGTTTAGCAAACTCGTCCATCAATTCCATGTGAATTTCTACAATTTGAGTCACGGGAACGTCAGCAAAAAAAGCCAAATTCACAAATTCATCTATTTGATTGTTGACCGCAGCATCTTGAGAAAAATAATTCAAAACGATGTCGCGATAACTTGATTTGAGTTGCTCCAAAAACTTTTGCTTCTCGGTTGCCGACAGATTTCTCAAAAAAATCTGGGAATTTCTTTTATAATACACACCTAAGTATCCTAATCGCTCCCGTAATTTTTCCGCCAGCCGCCGCTGCTGTCGGCTGAGCAAACTTTGAGCAGTCAATTGGGCTGTCGCATCGACCGTTACGGATTGGTAATTGACAGGAACCGGAGTTGAAAGCTTCAGAAATTGTGCGATAGCCCGATCGATACCGTCAGCTATTTCGCTTGATCGAGCGATTGCCAGTTGCACCTCACCAGGGTGATAAAAAAAAGCACAGCTTTCGTCTTGACTCTTGTTGGCGGTACTGCCTGCGGCCTCAAAACCATTTGAATATGCTGCTTCGGGCCTGCAATCTTGTGGGTGAGGCGAAAAAATCACAGCAGGCAAAAAGATCGATCGTTCTTGCAGCTTGCCCAGAAGCGCTCGCAGATCCCCATCCACCTCCAAAACCAAACAATCAAGGTGATAATTGTGCTTAAGGAACCCCAAAAGCTCCACTGCCGAATTCATGTGCGTTAAAGCATACCGTTCGCCTCTCAAAAGCTCGATCGCAGAGGCTGCGATTTCCTCAGATCGGACAAAAATACCGATAGACAGTTGAGGAAGCAAAGCTGTAGGTGCACCACCTAAGTTGCATGAAAGTGCTGGATCGCTCAGAGTTGATATCTCCTTTACAAAAAACTTAACATTTTAACAATCATCTCAATATTTATTTTAACCAATCTTAACCGCAAAATAAGTGATGCGCTTCTACCAGAGGAAGAATCAAAGTGTACTCAGTGGTTTTTGTGTCAAGCACCCTGAGCGTGATTTCTGCAATTAAGCTTAAGCCTTAAAATAATTGCTAGTCGCCTCAAATCAGGCGTAGGCATAGAACTCCCCGGTCTCGGTGCAGATACCCAGCCTGATAGCGAACTGATATAAAACTAATAAGATACAGAAATTCGCAGCTACATTGAGCATCAAAAATATTACTGCTCTCGCGAGCAGACTCTCAGGTTTGTTATGCCACTCACCACCCCCAGTCTCAAAAATTTTATCGAGCCAGTGCCGCTGTGCCTCCAAACGGGTGCGCTAGAATCGCTGCAGTCAATTTTCAGATCCTGCAACTGCGATCGAGTTGCAGTAGTCAACGAACAGCTACAACCGCTGGGATTAGTGTACCTCCGCAGCCTTTGGGCTTGGGGAGCCGATCGCACAAACGACGGGCAGCAACCTTTGTCCGAAAGCCCGATCGCGATCGAACCAGTCAGGGCATTACCCGCCACTATGAGCGTCAGGGAATTCTGGCAGTACCTGCAAACAGAGGAACAGAACACCCCAACCCGGCCAAACCGCCAAACCGCCGGCATTTCCTCAAACAGCCCGATCGCCCTCACAGATGCCAGTGGTCAATTCTTAGGAATGCTAGACAACCTGAGCCTGCTGCAATTCGCCGCACTCAACAGCAGCTCGCTCTGCAGCCTCACAGAGCAGCGAACAGCAGTCCAAGAAATCGAATTAAAAAAACCAATTTCCGAAGCCATCGCCACGGTACTAGACGCTCAAGTGCGCTTTCTAGAAGCAGGATTGAAACCTTCGGAAAACCTGAACTCCCTAGTCGAACTACTGGAAAAACTGCCCCTGCCCCTGAGATTGCAAACCCCCACCGCACAAATAGTCAGCCAAAACGCAGCGTGGCGGATTTTGCTGGGAGCAGGCCCCGATCCAGTTCCAGAACCAGCAGCAAATTTGGGTAAACACTCGCCCCGTAAACCAAGCCATTTAACAAGCGAATACAAGAGCGTGCAGCTAGAGGGCATCACCACAGACTGCAGGAGCCTAGTAGGAGCAAGTATATCGGGCGATTCCCTGCGGGATAGCTTCGCCGCGCGTGATTCAACCGCAGCCACCAGTTGTCCGCTGCCCCTGTACGCTGCTGCCTCTCCCTCAACATTAACCGCTCCAGCTTGGTGTCCCATGGCCGGCAAACCAGACACCTACATTTGCGAGTGCCCCGTACAAAAAGGTCAAGAACGGATCTGGCAATTTGTCAAACAGCCGCTCTCAGACAAGCTAATTTTAGTCATGGGACAAGATGTCACCGAAGAACATTTAGTCGCCAAAGAACTAGCAGCGAAAAACGCAGATTTAATCCACCTCAACCGACTCAAAGACGAATTTTTATCCTGCATCAGCCACGAACTAAAAACCCCGCTCACCGCCGTCCTCGGTTTGTCCAGCCTCCTCAAAGATAAATTGATCGGAGAACTCAACGATCGCCAAACACGCTACGCCAAACTAATCCATAAAAGCGGGCGGCATTTGATGACAATAGTTAACGATATATTAGACTTGACCCGGATGGAAACCGGGCAGCTAGAACTAATTCCCGAAGCAGTCGAAATAGAATCAACCTGCCAAAGAGCCTTTGAACAAGCAAAACAACTGCAACAGCAAGAAGAAAAAAAACCACCCGAACCAAGCAAAACTGACGGCACAGCAAACGCAGAACCCTCTGCCCAAATAGAATTTACACTCGAAATAGAACCGGGACTGAGCCAATTAATTGCCGACGAACTGCGACTGCGGCAAATGCTCGTCAACCTCCTTTCCAACGCCCTAAAATTCACCGAACTCGGCGGAAAAATTGGATTGAAAGTAAATGTCTGGGAAGGCTGGATCGCATTCAAAGTTTGGGACACTGGCATCGGCATCCCCGCCGACAAACAGCATCTGATCTTTCAGAAATTCCAACAGCTAGAAAGCCCCCTCACCCGCCGCTTTCAAGGAACCGGACTGGGACTGGTACTGACTCAACGCCTAGCTCGGCTCCACGGCGGGGACGTTTCGTTTATTTCCTCAGAAAACCAAGGCTCTCAATTTACCCTGCTGCTGCCACCAAATCCTCCGGGAAACAGCAGTGAAGAAGTCCCGGCATTGGGAGCCGCTGAGGAAGAATTATTACAACCCCAATATCCGACTCTGACTGCCAATTCTCGCTCTCGTTTAGTATTAATAGTCGAAGCAGTTCCCAAATATATCGAAGATTTAACCAACGTCATCTCAGGTTTGGGCTACCAAGTAATAGTCGCCCGTTCCGGCACCGAAGCGCTGGAAAAAGCTCGCAGGTTCAGTCCCGAAGCGATTTTCCTCAACCCGCTGCTGCCACTGCTGTCGGGTTGGGACGTGCTGACGCTGCTCAAGAGTGACCCGGATACCCGATCAATTCCGGCGATCATCACGGCCACCAGAGGCGAAAAAGAACGGGCCAGTGTCAACAGAGCCGAAGGCTTTTTGAGCTTGCCGGTGGAAGAACCCGCTTTGCGGCGGCTGCTGGCAGACTTGATCGGTCACAGTAAGGCCAGTACAGGCAAAGTGAAGAGTTCTTTAACCGTGTTGTGGCTCAGCCCGCAAAACGGTTCCTCTCAAGGTTCCGCTTTACTGCTTAACCCCAACTACTGCCGGGTTTTAGAAGCAGACGACCTCGGCCAAGCAGAACTGGTAGCCAGAATTTGGCGGCCCGACGCGATCGTTTTAGACGGTACAAGTCAACTGCAAAACCCCTTAGCTTTTATCGAACAGTTAAGTCGGTCTCGAAATTTGGGTTCTCTCCCCTTGGTGACTTTAGACCCTCGAACTACCCAACTGGCCAATCAAGTCAAAGGATTGTCGGTATTTCCCTGTTTAGCCACTAGCAGTCCCGACGACAGTGAAACTTCACCAACCGGGTTAATGCCAAGTGCTTTGTGGCAAGTGATTCAAGTTGCTGCGGGCATGAGTTGGAAGCCCAGCATTTTATTTGCCGACATTTCGACTTTACCCGATTTGCACTCCTCTTCTGGGGGAAACCCGACGGAAGAATTGGAACATTGCGAGCGATCGACAAATGCCGAGATTCCCCTCCCCAATTGCCAGTTTTCTACTCCTAACTTTCAAGCTTTGATTCACTACGTCCACACCGCAGGATTTCGAGGGTCGATCGCTCCCTGCTGGACAGAAGTTTTGCAGCAGTTGCAATATCAAAGCGTTGACTTAGTTTTGCTGTGTTTGCGAGATGCCCCCTCAGAATCCCCCGCTATGTTGCAGGCGCTATCGAACTTGCGCCAAATGGCAGTAAAACTGCCTATTTTAGTCTGGGATTATCGGTCTGCTGTAAATTCGGAATCCGAGGCGATCGACTTTCTACTGCAAGAAGTATCTGCTAAAATTTTGCCTTCTTCCTTATCAGCAGCACAATTGTTAGACAAAATTCAACAGACTTTATTAACTCACTCAAGTTCCCAAAAATGAATAATTTACCAGGTTTGTAGTGAGAAATTAACTCATTTCTCAACCAGTAAAAATCAACTATTATTTATGAGGAAAAAACGAATTTGGCAACTCTTTAACTGTCAACCGCAAAGCGTTATTTGTTAACTCAGTAAAGTTTATAATAACTCATAATTTTGCCTATTTGTAATGAGGTGATCGGTCCTCTATAAAACAGTGAATAAAAACGACTACCCTGAGTGTAAATATAATTTGAGAAGTATTTAAATGAAAACCCAGAAGTGTGGCGAGTCAATAAGCAATATCAAAACTCAAAAATATGAGTTATTATAGGCGATCGAGAAACCCTTATATTTTTTTCTGGGGCTGTACAGTGCCTAATCGCATTCCTTTAATATCTCTGCTACTCGCACTCGGTTTGGGGGCAATGCCCGAGCCTGCTGCCTGTCAGGCACTCCTGCCTTACACCCTGCAAATTGACTCTGCCCAACTCGAACAAACGGCCTTGAGCCTTGCAGAAGAAGCCGTCCAGCTAGCCAGACTGCAGCAGTACCAACTAGCGGTACCTAGAGCCGAACTCGCCACACAGTTAGCCCCTAAAAATGCTCAAACTTGGACTTTGTTAGGCAGCTTGTACCTGCAAGTCGAGCAGTTTGACAAAGGCATTGAAGCTTTGGGGCAAGCTCAATCTCTGTCACCAGAAAATCCATCAATTAAATTTGTCTTGGGAGAAGCTCACTTTCGGAAAGCGAACTACGAGAAAGCAGTCGAATATTTGCAAGCAGGGTTGAAACTAAAACCAGACACTCCAGGTGCATTATTTGATTTAGGCAATGCTTTTTATAAGCTAAAGCGGTTTGATCAGGCGATCGCCCAATATGAAAAAGCCTTTGCTTTAGAAAAAAACCTGTGGCCGGCTATTAACAATATCGGATTAGTCAAATACGAAATGGGAGATGTTGATAGCGCCATCAAACGCTGGCAAGAAGCGATCGCGATCGACGACAAAGCAGCAGAAGCAATGCTAGCTCTAGCAGTAGCATTTTACACCAAAGGTGACAAAGAAAAAGGCTTAGCGATGGGAGAAGCAGCTCTGAAACTGGACAAACGCTATGCTACTGTAGAATATCTCAAAGAAAACCTCTGGGGCGATCGTTTAATCGCAGATACCCAAAAGTTGCTAGCCACTCCCGAAATGAAAGCAGCACTGGCTAAAATTCAAGACGCCCCACCCCCTCCCCAACTGTCGCCTTAATTGTAGTTAAGTTTGTAGTGAGGACTTCAGTCCTCAAAGCCTTTTTTAACTGAGAACCAACTATCTTATTCAGAACTAAGACCAAAAAATAGTTGAATACGTTATGGGTAGAGGTAAGGTGCGCGCACAGCGCACCCTACAGATAGAGTTGGTGCGTAAGTTCTATTATTCCCACGAAGCAGTTGCTGCCTTCAATTCTCCAATCTAAAATCTAAAATCTAAAATCTAAAATCGCATGACCCCCCTAAGCTGGACACAACTAGAAGCCCTCACAGACTTTGAAGTCGATCGCGTCAACGGGCCAACCAACGCTCAATCCCGCTTGCGCCTGTTTGGCAAAACCGAATCCGATGTGCGAGTCACCCTCTACCGCGATAACCATGCTTGGTGTCCCTACTGCCAAAAAATCTGGCTGTGGCTGGAAGAAAAACAAATCCCCTACCGCATTGAGAAAGTTACTATGTTCTGCTATGGGGAAAAGGAAAGTTGGTACAAACGCAAAGTGCCATCGGGAATGCTACCGGCGCTCGAACTAGACGGCCGCATAATCACCGAAAGCGATGATATCTTAATCGCCCTGGAACGAGTCTATGGCCCTTTGGGTTTGGGCATGGAAAACCCCGCAGTCATTCCCCTGCGGCGGCTAGAGCGACTGCTGTTTAGAGCCTGGTGCTCTTGGCTGTGCTACCCAGCAAGTTCAGCCAAAGTAGAACAACACAACCGCAACCAATTTATCAGCGTCGTCGCCCAGGTAGAAGCAGCCTTGGCTAGCACTCCGGGGCCTTATTTCCTAGATGAATTTGGCACTGCGGATGTCATCTTTACGCCCTACGTCGAACGGATGAATGCCAGTCTTTACTACTACAAAGGCTACTCGATGCGCGAAGAAAACCCGCGCTTTGCTGACTGGTTTGCAGCGATGGAAACCCGCCCTACCTATCGCGGCACTCAGAGCGATTTTCACACGCACGTCCACGATTTACCGCCTCAGATGGGCGGGTGTTATGAAAACGGCGAACCTCAGATGCTTCTCAATAAAGCCCGCGTGGATAATGGGCCTTGGGCTGGACTGCCGGATGTGATGTATCCAGAACCGGAAACCTCCCGCGCTGAAGCACTTCACCGCGTTATCAAGCACCACCGCAACATCGTTCGAGTCAATCCTGCTGATGACAACTTATTCGATGAGGCTTTGCGTTGTGCTTTAACTTTGATGATGACTGGCGAAGTTTGTACGCCGCCTGCTGGTTCTGATGCGGCTTTGCGGTATTTGCGCGATCGGGTGAATGTGCCCCGCGATATGTCGATCTATGCCGCCAAGCGGCTGAGGGAAGCGTTGGAGGAAACGGCGGCTTTGGTGGGTGATGACCAAGGTTCTCCGATTCTGCTGAAGCATCGGCGAGATCAAGATCCGGCTAATTTTGTGTAGGGGGCGGAATCAGACGGAATCGGCGTTGCTGCTGCTCTACTTCATCAGCTTGCTATCTGCTCGATCGATGTGCTACCATTGGTAGTATTAAAAGTAGCATAAATAATATGAAAGTATCTATCTCTTTGCCAGATGAGCTAGTGCGTTACATTGACGAGCGTGTAGAAAATCGCAGTCGGCTAGTTGAGCTTTTATTGCAAGCATGGCGCAAGCAACAAGAACAGCAGGCAATGGTAAAAGCCTGTTTATTACTGGATGAACTGAGCGATGAATTAACCGATGAGGATGAAGCATGGCAGCAAGCAGCGATTACCGACTGGGAAGCATCTGGCTCGTGAATTTCGATCCCTCAGTCGGTACAGAAATCCGCAAGACTCGACCGGCGGTAATTATTTCAGGAACTGCTTTTAATCAACGCAGTAAAGTTACAGTTCTGCCCATCACTTCTGCTGTTCCAAACGAGCATTTACGGCCCATTGTTTTGCCAGTAATTCCTTCGACTCTCAATGGTCTGAGTACCGAGAGTTTTATCGTGTGCGTCGATCCGATGACGTTTGATAAACGCAGACTTGTCCGCTGTCTTGGGCAATTAGAGTTGCAACAAATACCAGAAATTCAACAGATTTTGGCTCGATATTTAGAACTTGAAGAGTAGGGCAATCCAAAAGCTGGGAGTAACAAACATAGCATCGAGTGACGCAGGATTTCTGGATGGTTGACAAAAATTTCTACATTTCGACTTCAGGCTGACCCTACGCAGATACATAGGATTTAGGTTGGGGATTTTTTCTACGGGGCGGCGATAACCGCCCTTTAAGTCCAAAGGGGCAACAAACTTTTATAGGAAAAGTTAGGATTAGGCATGGTCAATAGTGAAACAACAAGCCCGACTGTAACATCCTCCGAAATAAATCTGCTCTCTCAGTTAGATGAGCTACGAAGTGCTTGGGAGGAATTTTATCCTAAGCAAGCAGAGGGTGGTTTACTGGCTTTGAGCGGATTCGATCACCAATTCCTGTTGACACTGCTGAAAATTGTACGTCAATGGAAAGAAGCTTCAGAAGCCGAGCGCCAAGACCCGAATACAGCCCATAAAATTCTCGCAGAAGCCATTTCAGACATTACTGAATCAGGTAAAGTTGTTACCCTCACACAAGTTAAACGAACTCTTTCAGGCAAGGCGATTCGTGAAGCGCTTGAAGAACTTTGGAAAATTTTCAATCTTGCTTCTGAACTTACACCAGAGTTGGTAGAACACTTACGGTTCAAAATCTCTGGAAAGTTTGAGGATAATAGGAATCCTAATAAAGTTATTAAAGAATGGAACCCTACATTAACACGAGATCAAGCACAAAGGCTTGATACATTCAAAACTTGTGTCAGCTATGAGTTTGTTGCTGACCCAAGATTAGACTTAAAGGCTGAGTTAGAAAATCTTTTACGGGATGAAGATACGGAGACAACTATTGGGCGATGGTTAGGCTATCTTCTTCAACTTGGTTCAGGCTTATCTCCTGAGCGTATAAGCGCTCTTATATGGCGGGAACTTATACATGATAAAAGCTTGGAAGCGTTGCGAGCAACACAGGCAAGATTATTCAGCCAATCCCGCTATCGACTTCATGCTATTCGACATACACTCGGTGGCAGTCTGTCTCTACCTAAGACAGATTTACTCTCACAGCTACAAGCATCTGTACTCACGAAGCGGATAACCCTTCTCATCGGGTCATCGGGATCTGGAAAATCAGCACTTTGTAAGCTGGGTATGCAAACAAGCTTTCAAGATTATACGCGCTTGTTTCTCCATCCATCTGACATTATTTCCTTCACAGAAACCCCAGACTCTACATCTAGCCGAGATACAAGACGTATTGATGAACTCTTAACAGCTCAGGTAATTGAGAAGCCCATCATCATCATAGATGACCTGAGTGATGTCGATGATCAAAGCTTTGATTGTGTACTTAACCTTCTTCAAAATGCTTTGGCTAGCGAGACATCAACGGATGTGCGTTTCGTTCTTGTGGCGCATCTAGATGCTGAACGCCGAGTTCGTGACAAAATTGATGCTCGACTTGGCGCAGAAATTTCTATAAATGTTGTTAAGCTTCCACAACTACCTATAAACGATCTTCAGTCATCTAATACTTTACCAGGCGAAGTTGCTAGTCTTGTTCAACGCGCTGATCAGTTTGGGCCTGCCTTAAACCTTAAGCTTCTTGACTGGCTGATTAGTAGCGTTCAGCGAGATGATATCGATGCTTCAGCCTTCAAAAATGACCTAGATTTGCTTGCTTGGTTCTGGCGCTTTCATGTAAACAATGGACGCGATGGCAGTGAAGAAGGTCGTGCGCTAATTAGGACAGCCATTTCATTAGCCAATAAATTTACTCCTGATCTGTCTCTCTATGACTCTGAGATTGATTCCAAAGTTCTAGATACCTTGGTGCGGCGAGACTGTCTTCGAGTTGCAGAGGAAAAAGTAGCTGTCACACACCGTTTTGTAGGAGATTGTGCAAGGTTTCGCTACCTTCTGGGGAAACGTCGCGAACTAGATGTCAGTAAGCTTGCAACGAAGCTGAGAAATCCTCTTTGGTCTCAGCCAGTACGCTGGTTTGCTTTGTATCTTGCGATGGAATCAGAAGAGACTGAAACATGGCAGGAATTGCTTCAAGAGGCAAAGGAAGGTAATCATTTACAGCTTATTGACTTACTTCTCGATGGCGCGATCTTGAGCAGACAGCCAAGTTCAGTTCTCCAAGGCTGTTCCGGCGAACACCTTCCTTTTTTCATCAAGCATCTCATCTCTCGTCTTCTAGCGATCGCAACTTTTCCAAATCCAGCCTTTGCAAGAATCTCTGAATCTACGTCTGCAGGCACAAGGCTGGTCATACAGGAGCAGATAACGGGAATTCCAAAAGCGCATTTGTGGGAACCTGTGTGGCGATGGCTCTTATCTCAAAATCCAGAGACTGTAATCGAGGAATCTTGTTTAGTTTTCAGAGCGGCTGAGGCTTGGCTGAACTGGGGAATATTTGCAGAAAAATTTTCTTTCCGGGTTGAGGTTGCAGAGTTTGTCCTTAACTTGCTGCAAAGAATATTGCTGCCCGATCCTGATCCACCCGCTTCTGAACCAGAAGCGCGAGTAGACAGTTGGGAAGACCTAAACCAGATAATCGAGCTAAGAGAGAAAGGAGCGTTACCTTCCCCTGTCCATAAAAAAGAATACTATTTAGGTGATTTTTCATCAAATGCTTTTGCCTGTATAGTGTTTGCGCTCAAGATTATTCCAGAACGTTCAGCCTGGTTTTTGAGAGTTTTAGCAGGACGAGAGATTACACCAGCAAATAGATTAGAACCAACTGAAACCTCTTTTTCTTTCACTAGAGATGGTGTAGGTGTGCTTGAGCCTCCACATCCAAAAGGGCCATCAGGAAAAGTTAATAATAACTTTCGCAAGTTCATGCTTAAGCAAGGAGGTATATATCTCAATTGTGTAGTTCGTATCAATCCACAACTCGGTGCTGAATTACTTTTAGCTCTAACTATTTCACCGCCAGGTTATCGTTATGAATTCGATAATAACTCTCATAGGTTAACCAATTATCTTGGAACAAAAGGAGCGGACGAGATTGATGTCTGTACATTCAAGTTTATTCCGCTCCTGTCTCTCTTACAAATTAATGAAGTTCTTGCCATTGATGTTATTGCAACCCTTTGTAAGGTAGCCACAGATTACTGGCATGAGCATCGCTGGGTAAAAAACAAACTGGAGGGTATGCCAAAAACTGATATTGATGGTGTAACTTTGCTTATTGGCGAGAACAGAAAAGACTTCAAAGGTGGTCGTCATGCTTTGTACTGGCATCGCAAGTATAGTAAGTCACCAAATATTGTCGCTTGTTTCTTAATGACGCTGGAGGGATGGCTCTACAGTCGTCCGACTAAAGCAGCACTCGAACGTTCTATATCAATTATTTTTGAGCGTGCTGACACTGTTGCAATGCTTGGGGTACTCATTTCGCTGGCTAAATGCGATCCCAATCTTTTGAAAGGTTCCTTACTACCTCTACAGTCGTCATTACAACTTTGGGTATGGTTAGAGTTTGAATTAATTGATCGGGGACAAGATTTTGCATTCGATTTTGGGAAGGCATGGAGCCGACTGTCAAACGAGGAATCTCAAGAGTTAGCTGAATTTCATCAGTTATCTCACCGAAAAATTTCCCTTTTAGAGATAGCACTCCCAATGTGGCTAAAGGGAAACATTCCTTTGGATGCAACATCTCAGATTTTGGCAGACTGGGATAATCACCAAATTAATTTTATTCCAGAGGTCAGTCGCTATGGTGCATTAAAAATCCGAGCTTGGTTTGAAGGCAACAACTGGCTGTCGGAAAAGGATGAACATGGAACTAGAAGCTTTGGCTTCGTCGGTACTCTACCTGAAGATCCTGAAGTTGATGCTCAAGCCGAATCTGCAATTTGGAATCTTCCGCATTTCCAAATCGTAATGATGTGCCGAAAAATTGTAGATGGTGAGTTGCAAAAGACACCAGAACTACATAGGGAGTTTGTTACTCTTCTAACCAGTGAAGAACAGCTTTCTTCTCTACAAGAAGGCTTGGGAAAGAAAGCTTTTATCGATACAATTTGGGCAACCATTGCTGTTACTCTAGAGTTTCCTGTTGATAATCTCAACCCAGAACTGGAGAACTACATCACTGATTATGCTAGTGATTTTTCTAATCTACCGATAAGTTTAGATGACGGCAGTCGTTGTCAGAATTATAATATGGATGCTGAAGCTTTTCTCGCTCATGCAGCCCCTAAATTACTGCGAAGATGCAAATCTGAAACCTTACTTCGAGCATCTGCTTTCCGTTGCCTTATTGGTGTCCGCAATTGCAATACATCTGCTTTTATGAGTTCATGGATAAAAGAATATGGGCTTGTTCACCCTCTCACCCAAGAACTCATCAATATTGTACCCAGAATAGCCCGCCTCCTTTTCCTGACTTATGCAGTACCCTATGCTGAAGAAATAAGCAAACGAGAAGAGCCTCAAATTGAAGAGGCATGGTCTAGTTTGCAAAAGGATTTTGAAGAGAAAAAAATTTCAGGAATTTCTATAAGTGATGTTTTTCAATGGATTCCAGAAATACTTATCCAACCTCTGCAACAACCTCGCTGCTTACACAATTACTTGGATTGGGATTTTTTAGCAGCAGCTTTGATTCCGGTGCTAGAAGCAAAGCCAGATAGCGAGATAGAGCTCGATTTAATCAGTTTATTACGCGAACAAGTGCTTTTTGCTTTGTTTCACGAAAGGGCAACAGTTTATGTAGAGAACAAAGCAGAGCAAGAAGAGGATGGAGATGATTCTGTAGAAACACAACTTTATTCAGCTCAATCTCAAATAATAGATACGATAGTAAAATCAACTTCTAGCGAAGTTGCTACACGAATTAATGTAATTCTCCAGGTTATCAAAAATGTTGACCTGGTAGATTGCATTGTTTTAGGTCATGTTGTAGATACTTTGAGTTACTGCATTGTTGAGGGCAATTCTTCGGATCTAATTGACCACTCATTTAGAAATCACATAGCCTGTACAGTTGGAGAATATCTTTTTTACCTTAGAAACCAGCCGGAGTCAAATCTACGATTCCTCGGTAAAACCAGAGATGTCTGGCAAAAATTAATTGACATACTGTGGCAATGGTCTCACGAAAATCTTAAGTATGCAACTCAAGCAGATCAATGGCTTATGGAGTTTTTAGAGCGTTTTCAAGAAGTATTACTTCCTGATTGGTGGTTGAGAACAAAATTGTACCGTGTTGGCAAATCAACGAATTATAGACTCTTCCGCTGTTTACTTTTCAAAATGCTAATCCAAAACCCCGAACTCTTACCCCGTAGTAGAAATGACGAAAGTGAACTTTTAGTTCAACTTCTTGCTGATCTCTGGGATTCAGATCGCAGTTGGATAATAGATAGACAACCTCGACCTAGTAACCTGATGACTTTGTTGGGGCAGTTACAGGAAATTGACGCGCTAGGCGCAAGAAGACTAGGGGATGAGATAGCTAATTCCTTAGCACATGGCTCTGATTGAACCAAGTATTGATCCAGATTAGGTTGAAGAAAACGACAAGGTTAATTGTACTCAAGCAAAAGACGAGGTTTTAGCGATCGCACTACTCGATCGATTCATGGAAAAACTTAGTCTTCAGATTTGATATTACTCCCAGTAATTTTCCCAATCATCCTTAAAAGCTTGCTGCAATCTCTGCATATACGCATCAGTCTTAATCTTCACCATCCACAGATTATTAGCATTGCTGCCTCCCTTGCACACAACACCTTCATCCACACCGTATTTCCCCTTGCGAAGATCGTCCATAAACTTGCCCGTCAGTTTGCCGCGATAAATCACTCGCGCAATATTTAATTTACCAAAATCCTGAATAAACCGATCGGGAACAACCATACCGCCCTCAGTTTCCACATCAAAAAGCACCAGTTGTTTGCGATCGTCCTTTTGGTGCATTCCCGCAAACGAGTTAGCACCAAAAAACTCTGTAAACACAGTAATTTCAGCGCATTGATACTGTTCGTTCTCTCGAAATATAGACTCTAAGGGACTAGCAAAATCTCTTTTAAATATTTCAGGTGCTTCTTCTAAACCTGGATGTGCAGCATTAAATTCTGCAATTCCCATCTCATCCAAATCAAATCTACTGCGGCGCGTACCAAAAGCATACCAACCAAGTTCAACTTCCCAAACCCAATGCAAATTAGTGCCATCGTACTTCTCAAAAGCTATACATTGTTCATGAGGGCAATTTTTACTATCGGGAATTTTGGGATAGGCAAGTTGAACTCGTGTCATATCAATCACCAATAATAAAACTCGTTTGTAGTGAGGATTTTAGTCGCTATTAAGCTGTGTATTTAAATTGCACGGTAAAATAATTTTTGACTCTGGTGATGTGGGCAGGAGAACCCGTCCTCAACATACAATTTAAATGCACAACAGCTTACCTAAAAATATTAAGATTTGACGAAAATCCTCACTACAAACTTTATGTGGTGTTTAACAGTTTCCCCCGTTCCCCTTCACTTCTAAAAATCTTGCAATTGAGCAGTTTGAACGGCTACTTCTTTAATCTGGGAACCGCGCCGCACTTTCAGTTTCAGAATTTGACCGATTGTGCTGTTGTCCACCAAACTTTGCAACTGTTCGGCCTCAGTCACTCCCTCACCGTCTATTTGAACTATCACATCCCCTTTGCGAAGGCCTGCTTTCTCAGCAGGGGTATTTGGCACAACTCGCATCACTAACACCCCTTTCACTTCCGGCACAATTAAAGGAGCATTGGGGTCAGAATTATTCTCTCTGGCCATTTCAGGAGTCAAAGCAATCATCTGAATTCCCAAAAACGGATGGCTGACTTGTTCTCCCTTGGCTAACTGCGCGTAGATGGCCTTGGCTTTGTCGATCGGAATCGCAAAGCCTATACCCATTGCATCAGCTCGAATCGCCGTGTTGATGCCAATCACTTCTCCTCTGCTGTTTAACAGCGGGCCGCCGGAATTGCCGGGATTGATGGCGGCGTCGGTTTGAATGAAATCGAGCCGCTTGTCGGGAATGCCGACGGCTGCACTGGATCGTTTGAGGGTGCTGATAATGCCCAAGGTGACGGTGTTGTCAAATCCCAGGGGGTTGCCCACGGCGATCGCCCAATCTCCTACTTTCACCGCGTCGGAATCTCCTAGCGTTGCCACGGGCAAGTTAACTTCCTTGGTATTAATTTTGACAACAGCCAAATCTGTTACTTCGTCAGTACCTTGCACTTTTCCTGGAAATGTCCTGCCGTCGTTTAAGGTGACAGTAACTCGATCGGCTTTGTCAACTACGTGAGCATTGGTTAAAACAATCCCGCTTTTGTCAATGATGAAGCCGGAACCTTGACCGCGTAAGCGTTCTTGTCTGGGGGTCATGCTCCGTAAATCTTCTCCCAAAAACCTGCGGAAGAAGGGGTCTTCCATTAAGGGATCGATGTTGCGGCTGACAGTGCGTTCGGTATCAATGCGAACAACTGCCGGCCCGACTCGATCGACAGCGGCGGTCACAAAACTGCCGGTATCCCCTGGGAGTTCAGGACTCCGCAGCGCTAACAGTTGGGGATTCGCGGCGGTGGGTGGGAAACTCTGGAACTGTAAGTTGGGCGGATTGCTGCCATCAGCGGCAGCGGGTGCAGCATTGATTGCTAACGCACTCAGGGCGATAGTCATTCCTAAAATTAGGGCGAACCAACGAGCACCGATTCGAGGTGCAGGCCGAAAAAACTTAAATAGTCGCATAGCGTCAATCTTTGTTAGTCTGGGTTAGTCTGGTAAAGGTGTGCGATCGTGCGGACTCAATAATCTGCCATTATGAAGATCCTAAATGTATTTAGACAGTTACAATACATGAGTCACGAGCCCGCACGAACTCAACATATTCTGAATTCTAACTTTTAAAAATTTCCCTCGTAACCCCAATGATTATATCTGATACTTCTACTGACAAATCCTTGCCCTCAAATTCCCACCACCACCATCACGACGATCAATCAGTCCACCCTCACCATCACGATGAAGAATCGATGCGACGGCTGGTAAATCGCTTGTCTCGGATTGAGGGGCACGTCCGCGGCATTAAAACAATGGTTCAAGAAAACCGTCCCTGTCCCGAAGTTCTGGTGCAAGTTGCTGCGGTGCGAGGCGCGCTCGATCGCGTAGCGAGAATCATTCTTGACGAACACTTAACCGAGTGCATTGCCCGAGCCGCTAAAGAAGGTAATATCGATACGGAAATCGAAGAATTGAAAGCGGCTTTGGATCGGTTTTTGCCTTAGCCGCTGTCAATTTTTCCATCCATATAACAAAACTTGCAAATTAGACAAAACTTGCAAGTTATGCTTTCTAACCAATTTTTTAAGCATCTTTCACAAACCCGGGAAAAGCATCAAATCTTCTCCCCTTCACCCCATTGCCACAACATACAATTTATATGCTCCGCAGTTTATGAGAGCGAGTTTTGTTAAAAAAGAATTAGTCCGGTTTGTCGTGATGACGCAACTCCTCAAAATCTTCAAAAGCTGACGGCAAATAATTAGATAATAGGTGCTTAATCCGACGTGGTATGAACAGTCTAGACTTTCGTCAGCTTAGCTTTTAGCTGGTATCTGACTGTTGCGTAAACGGCTTTATAGGAAGCCTCGATGCTATATTCCTGCTGCAACCACTCTTGAATTTCTCCATAGCTTTTAAAGCCTTTATGGGGGTCGCTGAGGCGCATTGCCAAACTAGCGCGTGCCAGCGGAGGAATGGCCGGCTTGCGGCCGCCGCTGTGCTTTGTTTCGAGGAGTCCTTCTAGTCCATCAGATCGGTACTTTCTCAGCCACCGCTGCACTGTAATTCGATTTACCCCAATAGTCATTGCCAATTCTTTAACTGTCTTAACATGACAAATTTTGAACAGGTAAAGTGCTTGAATTTTTTGAAAGCCGCTTGCCGTTTTTTGTTCAGTTAACAGGTTTTTTAGCTCTTCACTTGTCTCTGTGATGCTAAGTTTACATACTCCAGCCATATCAATTACCTCACGATTCGCGTTCTACAATACCTTTGTTTGACAAGGGAGCGAAAGCTGCTCCCATCCTAAATGCTGACCTTTTGTTTGCCCTGAAGCAATACAAAAGCGATCGTTCTCATTAAACTTTTTCCTTCCTGGAGGCAGTCAGACGCTCAGAAACCGGATTATTTTAACCTGGAGCAAGGTTGCCATGATTTTTGTGGGTCAAAAACCAGGTTTCTGGATCATTTTTGTATTTGATGGAAAAGCGTCATTGCTAATAGTGATAGCAGTGAACGGATCGACTGTAACATTACCGACAATAGGTGACTCTTAAGGAATACCATTTATTCTCTTATTGTTAAACATTTATCATGGTTTTCCTGGTATTTATTGGTATTTATTGCGAACGTATAAGCGATTTTTAGCCATTAGGTGCTAGCAAACAGAGGAATGTCTGTACACCAGCGATCGCATTTTTATACAGACATTCCCCTACTCCCAGAAGTGCATTTCTGGCTTTCGCTGTGTGAGAAATCTTGATACATCAACACTCTCATCACCCGGAGTGGGTAGCGGCGAGTGACGTTGCAACCGACTTTCACAGCAAGCGGGCAAGTATCTGTGAAACTACTGACTTTATCGCCATTTGAGTAAAACACGACAAGGGTGGTATTGTCAATTTTTCAGTATTACAGTATGAGTATCGGCTATTTTTTCCTGCCTGCTGTGATCGAAAGGGGGTATCCTATGTGATACTACTAACATCGGTCAGTGATCTATATCACACGTATGTTCAGTGAACTCAACTATGCACAAAAAGTTATGGGTTCGATCAATCGGACTTTCCACCTAGAATCTTTGGGAAGTGCGATCAAACTTGTGGTTAAAATTTTTAAAGGTTAATGTTTAACCAAAGGGAAAAGAGAATGCAGCTTTGTCCTTCACCCTCACCAAACCCTCTAATTTATACTCAAACCTTGCAGATTCAGGGAAGTTTCACCCAGGGTGTGAATATTTCAGAATCTAAAATAGCAGAACATCCGGTGCAACCAGCTTGCTGACAGTATTCTTCATTTAAAAGGTGTAGAGAAGCCACAATGAACGTTGACGAACTGCTCAAGCTATACGCAATAGGAGAAAGAAATTTTAGCGGGGTCTACCTGCACGAGGTCTACCTCTACGAAGCAGAATTGATTGGAGCCAATCTGTATGAAGCCGACCTGATTGGAGCCAATCTCAGCAAAGCCAAACTCAACAGAGTCAACTTTGGCAAAGCCAATTTGTGCAAGATTAACTTGAGCAAAGCAGACTTAGGTGGAGCAGACCTCACAGAAGCACTTTTACTTGAAGCTAACCTGAATCGAGCTGAGTTGATGGGCGCAAATCTCAGCAAAGCAGACTTGAGCGGAGCTTCCCTGATCCAAGCAACTTTAATTGGAGCCAACATATCTCGGGCAACACTCAGCCGTGCAGACTTGCACGGAGTAAATCTTTACGGAGTAAACTTGCGTAGGGCGGTGCTCACAGAATGCGATTTAATTGGCGCAAACTTGAGCAAAGTAGACCTTAGCGGAGCTGACTTAATGGGGGCGAGTCTAATTAGGGCAGACTTGACTGAAGCGATTTTAAGTGCGTCAGACTTAAGCGGAGCAAACCTGTTGGGAGCAAACCTTACAAAAGTTAACCTGAGCGGAGTATATCTTAAGGGTACAACGATGCCCGACGGCACGATTCACGACTAATTTATTTGTTAATTTTTATGGTTGCCGAGAACAGCGGCTAAAGGGTAATGAGGTTTTCATAGAAAATCCTCGTTGGAAACCCTGCGTCTTTAGACCAGGGAGAAAAACGTCAACAGACACTCAAGGTAGTAGACCGAACATTCAAAAGCTTCTACGGATTGATTAGTGCAAGTAGTGAGGGAAGCTACCAACAGCGAGTTAAGCTTCCTCACTACTTGCCAAAAGACGGCTACTTCTTGCTGATAATCCCTTGCGGGTGGTCTACCCGTAAGGACAAGACAAAAGTACCGAGACTGCTCATCAAAGACGGCAAGTTTCTGATACCCATGTCCAATCAGTTCAAGAAACAGTTTGGGGAAGTCTGGCTCAACTTTCCCGACCGCATTGACTACGAATCCCTCAAATAGATTCGCATTCACCCCAAATACAACGGTCGATACTTCGAGGTTGAATTTATCAACGAAGTAGAACCAGAACCCGTATAAGTCAATCCCCGTAGTTCGATTAGCATTGATTTGGGAGTAGACAACGTTGCTGCTTGTGTTGATACCAATGGGGCATCCTTCCTTGTGGATGGCAAACCAATTAAATCGATTAACCAGTGGTACAACAAACGCAATGCTTGTCTGCAATCCATCAAGGATAAGCAGGGAATTAAAGGTATTACCAACCAGCAAGTAAAGCTGGTGACAAGGCGCAATAATCAGGTGAGAGATTACCTGAACAAGGCAGCACGGTTTATAGTCAACCACTGCATTGATAACCAGATTGCACAACTGATTGTTGGTTATAATCCTGGAATCAAACAGGAAATCAACATCGGAAAGTGCAACAACCAGAACTTTGTACAAATCCCGTTTTATTCTTTGCGTTCTAAGTTGAGAGCGCTGTGTGAGCGATACGGATTCGTTTACACCGAACAGGAAGAGTCGTATACCAGCAAGGCAAGTGCTATCGATGGTGATGAAGTACCTGTTTACAATGCCGACAATCCTAAGAATTACCAGTTCTCTGGTAAACGAATTAAGCGACGAGGATTGTATCGGACAAAAGAGGAACATCTGGTTAACAGTGACTTGAATGGTTCAGCAAATATCGGAAGAAAAAGTAAGCACAATGGCTTTGCCGGAGTGTCTAGGGGGTCATTGACTGCCCCAAGAAGGATTAATCTTCTGAAACTAGAGAGAAATTGTGAAGAAGCGCGGATTTATCCCGTTTCGTAACATCTTCTTAGAATCCCCTCGGCTTTAGTCAGGAGAGGGTCAATACCCTAATTTATGGGCAGCGAAATCTTTATTTGACACTAAGGTAAGGCCGAGAACTTCAATGTAGGGTGCTGATGGCGCACAGAACTCCTACATACGGCAAGTCAAAAGATTTGTTGGGTAAACTTGTGTTATGGTGATTTTCAATTGCTTCGAGAAAAGCTATTTTAGATTTAATATTTTGGATTTTGGACGGTTAAAATGAAACTCAGAATCCTCGCTGCTGTAACGCTGCTGAGCTCGATCGCCCCGATCGCTCCTGCACCCGCCGAGAACATCCAACACACGCAACAATTACTAGCCACCCGACAGTGCCCCAACTGCGACCTCAGCAGTGCAGGCTTGGTTTTAGCCAACTTAACCGGAGCCAATCTCAAAGGTGCTGACTTGAGGTTGGCGAACCTCAGTCGAGCCAACCTCACCGGGGCTGATCTCAGCGGTGCCAACCTCAGCGGCACCAGCCTGTTTGGCGTCAACCTGACAGGGGCTAACCTCAGCGGTGCCAACCTCAGCGGTGCTGACTTGAGAAGTGCCTATCTCAGCGACGCCAATTTGCAAGGCGTCAATTTAACTAACGCGCAACTGCTCGGAGTTAGAGGAATGCCAACCAATATCGGCACCGCTGAAGACTTCTACCGGTTGGGAGTGCTGGAAGCTCAAGCAGGAAACTACAGAAACGCCATTGATTATTACAATCAAGCGCTGAATCTGAAATCGGATTTAGCCGCCGTTTATTTTGCGCGCAGTATGTCTCGCGCTGACTTGGGAGACTTCGCCGGCGCGACTCAAGACGCTGCAATAGCAAACAAACTCTTTGCAGCTCAAGGAAATCCCCAAGGTCAGGAGTTGTCAAAGCAGTTAGGCGAAGCCATTGTTGCACGTCAAAAGCCTACGGAACCCCGCACTTCCAGCCGGGGCGACTTTATGAGTCTCCTCGGTTCGATCGGTTCTGTGCTGGTGAAGTTGATCTTGCCTTAAAGACTTGTGAACGGCCTGCTCCAACGACTTTTCATGCTGCGCCAACCCAAGCGATGTAGAGCGTTTCATACACCCATCTGGCTTTACTAAACCCCTAATGTCTGTCAGGCAGGTATACTTAGCCTAGTCTGGATATATCTGTCTAGGCTAGTTTAACTATTGATAGTAATGATGGTTAGTAGTATGAATAGATTTGAAAATATATCAGTAAGGGGTTTTCGGCGTCTTCAAAATATTGAGCTTGAGATGAGAAATCTCATCGTCATGATTGGTGCAAACGGAGCAGGAAAAACTTCTTTTTTAGATGTTCTTTCAATACTAGCCGCTTCAGCAAGTGGAAATTTACAGAATTTATTGCAACTTAAAGGCGGCTTGAATGAAATTTTGACAAGAGGTAAAGTACAAGAACTTGAAATTGAGATTTCAATGCAAGTGCCAAAGGAACAACCTTTGAAGTACAGCTTAACATTGTCACGTAAAGGTTTATCTTATGAAGTTAGAGATGAATCTTTAACACAGCAGAGAAATCTCAACAGAGCTGAACCATTCAAGTATATTGAATCACAAGGTTTGGATATTAAATATTCTCAAGAAGAAAGCAGAGGATTTGTGAGACCGAATTGGGAGCATAATCCTCTTGAAACATCCCTTTCTCAAGTTCCTAAAATGTATCGCGAACCTGAGAGCCTGAGAAAGAGCCTTGCTTCTTGCACATATTATGGAGCACTCGATGTTTCAGAGAAAAGTCCCATCCGTCTACCTCAAGCAATGCGCCCTGCAAAGTTGCCTGGGGCCAGCGGTGAAAACCTGGTTTCCTGTCTTTATGACCTTCGGGAAACCGATCCCGACCGTTTTGAAATGGTTGAAAATATCATTTCTGCTGCGTTTCCAGATTTCGAACGATTAAACTTTCCTCCGGTTGCCGCAGGAACTATGTCTATGACTTGGAAAGATCAAAATTTTTCTCAGCCTTTCTATATCCATGAGTTATCAGAGGGAACGCTGCGTTTTCTCTGGTTGGTTACGCTCCTTCAAAGTCAAACTTTAACAACTATTACGTTGCTAGATGAACCAGAAGTTAGCCTACACCCGGAACTCTTAAGACACTTAGTTTATCTAATGAGAGAAGCTTCAAAACACACTCAACTGATAGTTGCCACACACTCAGATAGACTCATCAGATTTCTCGATCCAAGCGAGGTTTTGGTCTGCGATTTGGAAGAAGGGGAGGCAAAAATGAGGTGGGGTGACACTTTTAATTTGGATAAATGGTTAGAAGATTATAGTCTTGACCAGCTTTGGGAAATGAATGTGATGGGTGGCCGTCCATGAAAATTGCTATTTTGGTTGAAGGTGCTACTGAAATGGCATTTAGAAAGAAGCTTCGTGAGTTTCTGGAAAGTCGTTTAGAGCAAAAAATGCCCAGACTCGACTTTAAACCACAAAATGGTGGAATTCCCAAGGAAAAAAAACTCAAGCGTATTGTTGAAAATCTCCTCGATAATGATGGCTATGATGCTGTAATTGCACTTACAGACGTTTATACCGGAAAGCAGGACTTTAATGATGCCAATGATGCTAAAGAGAAAATGATGACATGGGTAGATAAAAACCCAAACTTCTATCCTCACACAGCATTACATGATTTTGAAGCATGGCTTCTTCCCTACTGGACAACTATCCAGAAGCTGGCGAAACACAACCGTTCTGTTCCTAGGGGTTTGCCTGAAACTGTGAATCACCAAAACCCACCTTCCGATCGGATTAAGGAGATTTTTAGCTCGGGACAATGCAGAAGAGACTATAACAAAGTGATTGATGGAAAGGCTATTTTGAAAAAAAACGATTTGATGATTGCGATTCAAGCTTGTCCAGAGCTAAAAGCTTTTGTGAATCGAATTATCTCTCTCTGCGATGAAGAGAAAATAATTTCTTGATGCCCGATGTTAGAGTCCCGACTTATTAAAGAAGTCGGGACTCTGGGTGGTGAGTTTTTTAGGTTGTTCTACCTAATTCAGGGGAATCTCGATCCAGAACTCTGTACCATGACCGGGTACAGAAACACACTTAAGTACGCCTTGGTGTTTCTCAACTACAATTTGGTAACTGATAGACAGTCCTAAACCCGTGCCCCGACCTACGGGTTTAGTAGTAAAAAACGGATTAAATATATGAGAGATTAACTCTTTTGGGATGCCGTGACCATTGTCTGCAATGCAAATTCCTACCGTTTTTTCATTGATTAATTCCGTGCGAATCCGAATGCAAGGGGATGGGAAATCAGGAATCAAACACTCGGTGGTTGCCTGTATATCTCCTGACTCGATAGGCAGTATTTGGGAGCTTAAATGCGTTGCCGCTGCACTTGCCGCTTTAAAGGGAAGATCCATAACTCGCTCTTTTTTTCCCATTTCTAGGGCGTCAAGGGAATTACCGATCAGATTCATAAATACCTGATTGAGCGAGCTGGCATAGCATTCTACTAAGGGCAACTTGCCATATTCTTTAATAATTTCTACGGTGTTGTGATCAGAATTGGCTTTGATCCTGTGCTGCAAAATCAACAGGGTACTGTCGATGCCCTCGTGAATGTCAACGGCTTTTTTCTCGGCTTGATCGCTCCTGGAAAAATTACGCAAAGATACAACTAACTGGCGGATGCGCTCAACTCCGACTGTCATGGAACCCAAAATTTTTGGCAAATCTTCGGCAAGAAATTCGATGTCGATGGCTTCGGAACACTCGCTAATTTCTGGGTTCGGATTTGGGTAGTGCTGGCGGTAGAGTTCCACCAAGCAGAGTAAATCTTTTGTGTATTCGCTGGCGTGGGACAGATTGCCGTAGATAAAGTTAACGGGGTTATTGATTTCGTGGGCGACTCCGGCCAGAAGTTGTCCGAGACTGGACATTTTTTCGGTTTGAATCAGTTGGGCTTGGGTATTGTGCAGTTCTGTGAGGGTTTTAGCTAGCTGTTCGGCTTTTAATCGATCGGCAGTTGCTGCATTGAGACTTTCTTGATAAAGTTCTGCTTGGTGAATGGCGATCGCAGCTTGAGCCGCTAAATGTTGCACCAATTCCTGTTCTGCTGTGTGCCAAACTCTCGGTCCCGAACACTCATGGGCAATCAGCAACCCCCACAATTTGGAATCTTTGCCTTTCATTGGCACAATTAAACTTCCTCTCACCTGCAACTCTTCCAAAAATTCGCGGTGACAGGGTGTTAAATCCTCAGTATAAATATCATTAATTGCTCGCACCCGTCCGGCTCGATAAAAGCAGTCTGAGCCTTCGGGAAAGCATTCTTGTGGAGATGTGATACCTAAAATGGATCGCCACTCGCCGCAAACAGCTTCGACAACTACCTCGCCCTGTTTGTCGGCCGCAAATTGGTAGATTACCGTGCGATCGGTATCCAACAAAACTCTGACTTCTCGCACAATAGTTTGCAGTATTATTTTTAAATCTAAGGTGCTGCGAATCTGGTCTCTAACTCGCGTCAATACTTTGGCAAAGTCCAAGGATTGTTGCAATTGGGCGGTGCGTTCTTGAACTTGGCGCTCCAAGTTGGCATTCAGGGTTTGCACTTCTTTATAAAGAACGTACTGCCCAATGGCCGAACAAAATTGGCTGCCTATAGCTAAAGCTTGCTCA
The DNA here is from genome assembly GCF_036700965.1 of Microcoleus sp. Pol8_D6. NCBI lineage: Bacteria > Bacillati > Cyanobacteriota > Cyanophyceae > Oscillatoriales > Microcoleaceae > Microcoleus > Microcoleus sp. Pol8_D6. The sequence continues at coordinate 38,699 of NZ_JAUBPW010000053.1, forward strand.
ATTTCCTCGTACTTCCACTCGGGCGACTGACCTTTTTTTATTTCTCGCCAGACTTCAAAGGATTGTCTGGGAAGGGTTTGTGCAGCGCTGGTGTCAAAGCGCCCCGCCCACATTTTTTCGGTATCAATTGCATTGCGAAAAATGGTCAAACAGCCAACTACTTGTTGTTTGTAGTGGAGGGGAATTACCAGCAAACCCCTAATTTTAGTAGATTGGAAAGCGGGAACTAAAACTCTAAATAGAGGTTCTTTGTATAAGTCGGTAATTATCAAAACTGGGAATTGACAGTTAGTAAAAATTGAAATTTTGGGAATTTCTTCAGTATTTTTAAATCCTTTGGTTAGCCATTCCTGCCAGAGGGGATGAGCTTCCAGCGCCTTAACTTTTTCCCAGTTGGGAAGTGTCGGTTGTTCTCCTGTGGTGAACAGTTCAAAGGTAGCATCACTGTGGGCCGGGGCAGTTGGCAATCCTCCTTCAATCTTGGGAGGGGATAAATTTTCACCGTTGATTTTCGGCGGGTTGAGATAGAGTCGGCCACCGCTGCCGCCCAAAGCGGTGACGGTGGCTTCTAAACCCTGTTGCAGTTGAATATTTACGTGACCATATAACAGGGCTGCTATGCGGCTCACGGTAGCTTCGCGGGCCGCTTGAGAGCGGGTTTGCTCGAGGAGAAGTGCGTGGGCTATAGCGCTAGACAATTGATCTGATACGAGCTGAACTACTTCTAAATCTGCTGGTGAAATATTGAGAGGCGCGGAGTGGTGAGACACTAAAAGTCCCCACAGTTCGATGTGAATTTTTTGATTATTTCCTGGCTCGTATCGAGTCAGACACGTGGCCGCCTCGCAGATATCTGTTTTGCTGTTTTCCGACGCTATCCTGCGGTGCAAAATCGGCACGACTAAGGAAGATTGCACTCCCATTGCCATCAGGTAAGCTGTGTGGCAAGGGTCGAGCGCTCGGTAGTGCATCTCTTCCTTTACTAAAGGTTGACCGGTGTCTGCAGCATCGAGGGGACTCAGAACGATCGTCCCTGAGTTAACATCTATTATTGTCCGCTGGCGCAAAGTGACATACATCTCCCTGGCGCTGGCGGGAATGTCGTCTGCTGGAAAGTGCAGCCCTTTCAAGGAAGGGAGATGGTTGTTATTAATTGACTCAGCAACAACTTCTCCGCTGCCGTCAGCACTAAACCTGTAAATCATAATGCGATCTGTTTTCAAAAAAGACCGCACTTCTGCTACTGTACTGGTTAAAATATCTTCTAATTCTAGAGATTGGCGGATGCGTTCTGTTATCCGCCGTATCAAAACTTCTCTATCTAGTTTATAATGTAATTCTTGCGTATTTTCTCTGAGGTGCATAAATCTCCTTTTGTACTTAATACAATGATAATAAGAAGTTTTGAGGTGCTGTGGTCGCGAGCCAACTCAAATGCCTCACCCTGAGTTTTTGACTCAACCGATCTGTACAATTAATGGCTAGCGCAACGTAGACAGACGACGGTGTATCGCCTCTGGCGCACTGGCGTAAGGAAAATCTGCGATGGCGCCAGTTTAATCCTTGCCTTCAACAGGCAGAGCGAGTTAAGCAAATAATAATTATTATTATTTTAATGCTCTTATAAATTTCTCGCAATCTTAAACTTTCATTATGAAAATTCTTCATTGTTAGGATAACTTGACATTTGTTGTAGAACTTCATATAATGATAATTAACGAAAGAATTTGATTTTCTCTCAGCGCCCCTGGCCCTGACTAATTTCTTGGCGCACGCTCATCAGAATTTTACCCAAATGATTTTGACCGGTTCTGTCGCAGCCACACCCCCAGTAGTAATCCGTTGGCGAATCCTCGACAATCACTCGATCCCCTGTGGCAAGAAGAATAGCTTGAATGTCTGTATGAGTGAGAAACTTAGTTAAAACTGCTTCGCGCATAATGGGAATTTTCACTGCTTCCCAATCAGCACGAATCCGGTGCTTGGGATCGCGACCTAATTTAGCGGCTTCTTGAGGAGTTGCTACGGCTTGAATCGCCGCTACTAATCTTTTATCTGTGCTGACAAATTTTTGGGCTTGATAGTAATGTTCCACAGTCAACCAATATTGACCGTGCAGAGAAATGTCGTGTAGTGAAAAATTAGAAAAGCAGCCGTAAGGCTCCTCTACTTTATAAAAATAAATTATCATTTGATTTTAGATTTTAGATTTTAAATTTTACAGGATTTACGCGAAATCCAATTATCTAGGGTGCTTAGGGGCGCACCTTACCGCTTTTGAAAATGAGGAATTGAGAATAAGGAATTGGGATTTAAGAAGATTCTCTCTTCTTTCTTCCCTCAAAATCCATGCGTTAAATCGGTTGCCGAACTTCCTTCGTTCTAAAACGGCATCAGCTTTTTAAGAGGGCGGTTAGCGATATCGGCATAACGCAGTTCGCCACACAAAATTTTGCTCATCAACTGAGTAGTCATCGGCAATTTGACCCCCGCTCTGTAAGCAGCTCCTGTAAACTGATAGAATGCTCTAGCCAAGCGACTGGCCCAAATCATATGAGTGTTCCATTCTTGGGCGATCGATTGAGTGGACGGCTCCTTAGCGTCCTCGGCACCTCCTAGAGCTCGATCGATCGCCTCAGCAGCCTTAAATCCGCTAACAATGGCAGGACGAATTCCTTCACCGGACAACTGGTAATGGGTGATTGGTAATGGGACAGGAGGAATTGGTAAGTTAATGAGTGTTAAATCTTGAGTTTTTAACTCACAACTCACAAATCATTAAGCGTCTGCTCGTTGTTCGCGGCCGGATCTCGGCAATCTCAAAACTATTCCTATTCCCCCTGCCAAATTTCCGATTCCCTAAACAGTCGTGATATCTTTCTCTTTCGCTGCCAGAACTTCTTCTATTTTGCCAATGTACTTGTCCGTCAGCTTTTGAATTTTATCTTGCAAGTCGCGGGATTCATCTTTAGAGATATCGCTGCTTTTTTCCTGCTTGCGAATCGAGTCAACGGCATCACGGCGGATATTGCGAATTGCAACTTTACCTTCTTCAGCAAACTTCCCGGCCATTTTGACAAATTCTTGGCGTCTGTCGCTCGTCAGCGGCGGAATGTTCAAGCGAATAACTGAACCGTCGTTGTTGGGAACGAGTCCTACATCGGACAGGGAAATTGCTTTTTCGATCGAGTTGAGCGCTGTGCGATCGAACGGTTGAATAGTGATCGTAGTCGCATCCGGGGTGCCGATGTTGGCAAGGGATTTGATCGGAGTTGGAGAGCCGTAGTAGTCTACCATGACTCGATCGAGGAGAGAGGCGTTGGCCCGTCCCGTCCGAATAGTATTAAAAGACCGTTGAGTAGCCTCAACCGCCTTTTGCATATGATCTTCTGCGTCAGCTAACTTCACAAAAACCTCCGACAAGAGTTCCAATAGATTCTCCCATTACAGCTCGGTAGATGTTGCCCGACACCGAGAGGTCAAATACCATAATAGGAATATTATTTTCTTTGCAAAGGGCGATCGCCGTACTGTCCATCACCCGCAAATCTTGATTCAAGACGTGGGCATAGGTGAGGGTTTGATACCTGCGCGCGTTGGGGTTGAGGTGGGGGTCGGAATCGTACACCCCATCTACCTTAGTAGCTTTAAAAATCACCTCTGCATCAATTTCAGCCGCCCGCAAAGCGGCTGTAGTATCAGTAGTAAAAAAAGGGTTGCCAGAACCGGCACCAAAAATCACTACTCGTTTTTTTTCGAGGTGGCGAATTGCCCGCCGCCGGATGTAGGGTTCAGCTACTTCTTGCATGGCGATCGCCGATTGCACCCGCGTTGGCACTCCTGCTTGTTCCAGGGCATCCTGCAAAGTGATAGCATTCATCACCGTAGCAATCATGCCCACATAATCAGCCGTTGCCCGATCCATCCCTGCCGAAGCAGCTTTCACCCCGCGAAAAATGTTGCCACCACCGACAACAATCGCGATTTGAATGCCTTGGGACACGACTTTGGCCACTTCCTGGGCGATCGACTGAACGACTATCGGATCGATGCCGTAGCCCAAGCTGCCCATCAGCGCTTCACCGCTGAGCTTCAGCAAAACTCGCTGATATACCATCCCCATGCCGCCACTATTTTTTTACTCTTTTTGCCTCCACCATAAGATAGCAGTACGGGTGCATTTTGAACATCAATTGCCCGGAACAGACCCAAAAGTCTGTTCCAGAACACTTGACTGAGAACGGTTGACTAAATTTAATCCTTGGGGACGAAATTAAGAGCAGCAGAATTCATGCAGTAACGCTGACCGGTAGGTTTCGGGCCGTCGTTAAATACGTGACCCAGATGAGCGTCGCAAACAGCGCACAGTACCTCTGTTCGGCGCATGAACAAGGTATTATCCGACTCGCACTTGACATTTTCTTCGCTAACTGGAGCGTAGAAACTCGGCCAACCGGTACCGGAATCGTACTTGGTTTCTGATTTAAATAGCTCAGTGCCGCAGCAAATACACTTATAAGTTCCTGGTTTTTTGTTGTCGTGATATTCGCCACTAAAAGCTCTTTCCGTTCCTTTTTTGCGGGTGACTTTAAACTGTTCTGGCGTGAGTTGTTGTTGCCATTCTGCGTCGGTTTTTTTAACTTTTTCAGGCATGATTTGATGTTTAGTTAAGATGTATTTAGCTGTTGAGTGTTAACTGTTAACTGTTGAGTGTTGACGGTTAACGGTATATTGCTAGTTAACTCAGGCTTCCATTAATATTAACCTAATTGGCTCGAAATGAACATACCAGGGAAAAGGATTGTCCTTAATAGCCCTCCACTTTTCCTTGAAAACTTCGGCTTGCAAGTGATAATCTTGGGAATCATTGGGAGGCGAGTGCAATTTGAGATATAATGTCACCCGGTGCGGAGTTTCCACAGTCGAGGCGATCCAACAAGCAAAAGTATTTTCACGATCGCACCCGCTAACAAAAATCAGTTGATGAGCCCGAATTCCCAGAGAAACTAGAGATTTGGGAATTGGTTCGACTACAGTCAGAGTACAGCCCCAGTCGATCGCCTCCACAAGAGTTTCTGCGATCAGTTTAGCTGCTGAGAAATTCTTGCAGCCCGTCAACTGGGCGACAGTGAAGTTGCCAGGGCGATCGAAAATGTTCTGTTTTGTATCAAAGGCGATCGGCTTTCCCTCTGCCAACACCAATAGATTTTTGCACACCCGGTAAACTTCCTCTAAATTGTGGCTGACAAACAAAGTAATGCCCCGATAATTAGCCAGAGTCTGCATTAACTCGCGTTCAAGTTGACTGCGTAAGTGAGTATCCAAAGCAGAAAACGGTTCGTCTAACAGCAGCAATTCGGGAGAAGGGGCGATCGCCCTCGCCAAAGCCACCCGCTGCTGTTGGCCCCCCGAAAGTTCGTGCGGGTAGCGGTTTTCCAGTCCCGACATTTGCACCGAAATTAGTTGTTCTTTTACCCGAATTTTTTGTTCGCTTTCAGATAAATCCTGCAAGCCAAACGCAATATTTTGAGCAACAGTCAGGTGAGGAAATAAAGCATAGTTTTGAAACAAAAAACCGATGCGGCGGTCTTTAGAAGCTACATTAACACCCTGTGCCGAGTCAAATAAAACCCTGCCATTGACTACAATTTTACCGCTCCTGGGAGTTTCCAAACCGGCGATGCAGCGCAGAGTCATGCTTTTGCCGGAACCCGACGCGCCCAAAATTCCCAGCACTTCCGGGCCGATATCGAAGCCGACATCCAAGGCAAAGCTGGAAAGAGGTTTAAAAATGCTTAAACAAAGTCCGCTTTTCGGTTGTTGTGGGGATTTTGTGGTAAAAGTAGACGCGACTTTAGGAAGATTTGATTGCAGTCTTGGGTTCGGATTCGGTTTGGGCGATATCTTTTGTAAATCAGTCCAAAAATTAACAGCAGTTAGCACGCTCAAAGAAATACTCAGAATAATCAAAACCCAAATAGCAGCTTGCCTCATATCCCCTGCTTCCACAGCAAAATAAATTGCCATCGGGATAGTTTGAGTTTGTCCGGGAATATTCCCCGCTAACATCAACGTCGCGCCGAATTCACCCAAAGCGCGAGCAAATGCGAGAATAGTTCCTGCTAAAATTCCCGGCCATGCTAGCGGCAACATAATCCGCCAAAAGACTTGCCACTCCGATGCTCCCAAAGTGCGAGCAGCATTGAGAAGATTGGCATCAATTTGCTCAAAAGCTCCCAAAGCAGTTTTGTACATGAGGGGAAATGAGACAACTGTGGCAGTAATGGCGGCGGCTTGCCAAGTGAAAATTATAGTTAAGTCGAATTGTAGCAAAAATTGCCCGATCGCCCCATTTCTCCCAAACAGCAGCAGCAGCAAAAATCCCACTACTGTCGGTGGCAAAACTAAGGGAGAAATTAAAATGCCTTCAATCAAAGCTTTACCTCTGATGCGAGTAGAAAGCATCCACCGAGCGGCCGCCATTCCCAGGAAAAAGGTGATAAATGTCGCAATAGCGGAGGATTTTAGAGATATCCAGAGCGGAGAAATATCAAATTCCATCTATAAATACATCCGCGTTAATCAACGCTTATCTGCTTTCATCAGCGGTAAAAAATCCATAATTAGTTAGTTATCGAACTAGGCCAAATCCGTATTTCTGAAATACTATTTTAGCTTGATCGCCCGCCAAAAAGTCAACAAACGCTTTTGCCGCAGCGGGATTGCGGCTGTTTTTAATAACTGCCAGCGGATAAACAATGGGCGAGTGTAAATTTTCAGAAGCCGTTACCCGCACAGTTACTTTGTCGGAGGCTGTGGCGTCAGTCGTGTAAACTATACCAGCATCAACGTTACCGCTTTCGACGAATGTCAGCACTTGGCGGACGTTATTTCCTAGCACTAATTTTGGCTGGATTTGCTGCCACAATCCAAGCTTAGTTAGCATTTCCTGAGCGTATTGGCCCACAGGTACGCTTTTCGGTTCGCCGATCGCAATTTTCTTGATTCTGGCATCTGTCAACTGTGTGAAATCGCTCAAAGCACCACCGTTTTTGGGAGTAATCAAAACTAGGCGATTTGTCAGCAAATTGCGGCGCGTGTCGTTAATTAGCAGGTTAGATTGCTGCAAATCGTTCATTTGTTTTGTAGCGGCGCTGAAAAATACATCTACCGGGGCGCCTTGCTGAATTTGCTGTTCTAGAGCACCGGAACCACCAAAATTATAAGTAATAGTAAAATTCGGATTACTGCTTTGATAAACAGCTTTGATTTCCTCTAAAGGTTTCGATAGACTGATAGCAGCGGATACGTTTAATGAGGTGCGCTGCGGCGTATCGACTGAAGAAAAGTTATTAAATAAGTTCCAACTAATCAGCAGTGCTAGCATGAAGGCGACTGCGAGAATTAAGTTGGGAATACGTCTACTTTGTAAGTTCACAGAAAATTGTTTTGAATCTTTTTACTCCTTACCAGGCAGAGCCTGGTAAACCAGATTCGGAGGCTGTACCTCCAATTTGCCTCCAGTCTTTAACGAGGCCAAGCCTCTGGAAATAGGTTCCCAGGCACAGCCAGGGAACCAGTTAATAATTACTGCCGGAACGTTAATTTTAAATCTGCCTATGCTCGCCATTTGACGGAACAGCCTATCGCCTCTGTAGTTGAAGGCTCAACGGGTTGACTGTTGAGCAATTGGTCGATCGCACTCCGCAGATAAGAAACCTGCACCGCCGCCGGATCGTCAGCGTTGTCGTCAATTAAACCTTTATAGCGCAGTTTGCCGTCTTGGTCTAACAAAAAAACCTCCGGGGTTTTAGAAGCCCCAAAACTTTCAGCCACATCTTGAGCAACATCTCGGATGTACGGGAAGTTGAGTTGATTGTTGGCGGCAAAAATTTTCATGTTCTCAAAACTGTCGTCGGGATATTGATTTGCATCATTAGCATTAATCCCGATTAAAGTAACATCTCGATCTTGAAAATCTGCTTGAAGTTCTTTCATACGATTGAGATACAACTGCACGTAAGGGCAATGATTGCACATAAATATCACCGCGATCGCCCGAAATTTTTCTAAATATCGAGCTAAATGATGAACTTCTTCGTCAACTCCCGGCAGTTCAAAATCGGGAGCGTAGCCGTTAATGGGAGTACCCGTTGTATCGATTAGTAAACTCATGTTTTCAGGAGGTGAAGAGGAGTATTTGCCAGCATGAAAGATGAAACTGTCAGCACGAATAAAATTGGCTGTTGTTTGGCTTTAGCTTAATTCTAGCCTTGCCAACAGCCTATTGTGATTCGTACTTCGCGATTTATTCCTCGCCTGGCTTTAGCCAACCTTGAGCCAGAGCTTGGTATCCAATAAGTTTGTATGCTAATTTGGCGGCGGTAAATTCTGAGACTACAGAATCTACAATAGGTGCTAATTCCATAATGTCACACCCGATTACTTCGTAGGACTCGAAGACGCGGCGCAAAAATGCGGTGAGGGAATACCAATTTAACCCGCCCGGTTCTGGTGTTCCCACCCCTGGAATTAAAGTCGGATCGATGCCGTCTAAGTCGATCGTCAAAAATACTCGCTTAGTTGTTATGCTGGCAATTGCCCGATCGGCCCAATCCGGTTGAGTAGCGATTTCCCTAGCTCGAATCACGTTTAGCTGTTTTGCTTTAATCAAGTCGGCTTCTTCCTTGCAGATAGCGCGAATCCCGATTTGCAGTGTCGGTAAGCCCATATCGACAATACGCCGCATCACGCAGGCGTGGTTGTGGATCGAGCCTTCGTATTCGTGCCGCAAGTCTCCGTGGGCGTCGATTTGCACGACTGTGAAAGGTTCATCCGGGTATGCTTGGCGATAACCTTCGACAACGCCGGCAGTGATGCTGTGTTCGCCTCCGAGGGAGATGACAAATTTATTTTCGGTAACTAGCTGATGCACTGCAGCTTGGGTGACTCGCAGCATTTCTGAGGATGAAACTGGTTGCCTGTTGCGGGTATCGGCGATCGGCTCTTGTGTATAAATTCCGACATCGTAGCAAACTTCGGAATCCAATTCTTCGTCGTAGCACTCGAGTTGATGAGAAGCTTCTAGAAGTTTAGCGGGCCCGTTTTCGCACCCCCGGCGGTAAGTGGTGGTAGCTTCGTAGGGAATTGGTAAGATAACTACTTTGGCGGTGTCGTAGTCTGGTACGATTTCCGACCCCAGAAACGGTACGACAGCAGTGGAAATGATCGTTGGCATAAGGGAAATTTTAATACAGCAAAGAAGTCAGCAGGTTTAATCGTGACATAATATCGGCTCTAACTGCAAAGTCAGAAGGAAGAAGGAAGAAGGAAGAAGGAAGAAGGAAGAGGGAAGAGGGAAGAAGGAAGAGGGAAGAGGGGAGAGGGAAGGAAGGCTGAGGATTTATGCAGTGGGAGCCATCTCCCCGTGGTTGCCTCGAATTGCGATACGGTTTGTAGTAATGACTTGAGTTCTTTGCAGCCTTGCATTCATCTAAAATCTAAAATCTAAAATCGCATGACATCTTCTACTCCCACTTCGTCAACTGCTGTTGCACCTCAAACTTGGCTGTGGAAAGGCTTTCCCATTTGCTACCAGGCTGCGGGTTCCCAGGGGCCTGCGGTGGTGTTTGTCCACGGTTTTGGTGCGTCTTGGGGTCACTGGCGCAAGAATTTGCCGGCGCTGGCTGCTGATTGCCGCTGTTATGCGATCGACCTCATCGGTTTTGGCGGTTCTGCTAAACCCGCGCCCAAACTTGAGATTGACTATACTTTTGAAACTTGGGGACAGCTAATTGCTGATTTTTGTCGGGAAGTTGCGGGCGGGCCGGCTTTTTTGGTGGGAAATTCGATCGGCTGTGTGGCAATTATGCAAGCCGCTGTGGATTTTCCCGATATTGCTTCTGGCCTAATTTTACTCAATTGTTCCCTGCGGTTGCTGCACGATCGCAAACGCGCCGAATTGCCTTGGTATCGCAGTTTTGGAGCGCCAATTGCACAAAAAGTTTTAAATATCAAGTGGATAAGTCAACTATTTTTTAAACAATTAGCAACGCCAAAAACAGTAAAAAAAGTGCTTTTGCAAGCATATCGCCGTCCTGAAGCTGTCAGCGACGAACTGGTAAATATGCTGCTGGAACCTGCCAAAGACAGCGGCGCAGTGGAAGTATTTGTAGCATTTATCAGTTATTCTCAAGGCCCGCTACCGGAGGATTTGTTGCCGCGTTTGAGCTGTCCGGCTTTGATTTTGTGGGGGACAGATGACCCTTGGGAGCCGATCGCATTGGGGCGAGAATTGGCAAAGTTTCCGGCTGTTGAAAAGTTTATTCCTTTGGAGGGAGTGGGACACTGCCCACAGGATGAAGCGCCGGAATTGGTCAATCCTATTTTACTCGATTGGATTAAAGAGCGATCGGTAATTGCAGAAAATTAGTGCATTTGCTCCTTTGGTGCGGGAAGAATTGGTTTGATTGAACCGCCCAGACGCGAAGAACACGAAGGAAGAAGTAGGAAGAAGAAATTAGGACACGGCAGTGCCGTGTCCTCAGTATTATAAGGAGTGCAGCCGGAAGTGATATTACACCCCACATTCCGCACCCCCAACTGGCACATACGCGGATTGAGAGGGTAAAAGTGAATCATCCCAGACAATAGTGAGTAAAAATACTCAATTATTGCGGTCACGCTCGCATCACCTAGTTAAGCATTCCTGATAATAGACGTGAGGGCGTGAGTTAAATCTGATGTAGGTTAAAATTGCGATGGTCACAAACCAAGTTTATTACCTCACTGTTACCTGATTGATGACGAAAATGCGTTAATTGCGATGGCAACCATAGTCAATCATCACCAAGAATAGCATAAACTTGCGATCGCGATGAACGCTCAAATCAGAATTCAGCAGCCCATGCAGAAAGCATCTGACATGACAGTAGAAAACTTAGACAATCTAGGGGTGCATCTCACGTTTGCAAATATATGAAAAAAGGGCGAAAATGAAAAAGCTAGTAAAACTGTGAAAAAAGATGAG